>JBHHXS010000092.1:0-11995 GCA_046757145.1 Phycisphaerae bacterium
GAAGAGAACTCGATGCCCTCCCAGAGTTAGGAACAGCACGATTGCGAACTGCATCTTGAAGTTGCCTATCACCGACTGCTGCCCACCCGCGTAGGGGTCGTGGACCACCGACGAGGTGGTGCCGCCGGACAACCCCACGAGTGAGCCGGCCGCGGCGATCGATTGAAACAGCACGAGGACGTACATGGCGAGCGTCAGCCCCACGACGGCCTCCTTGGCCACGAGAATGATGTACGTGCCGGTCGACCCAGCCACGGGCCCCGTCGGAAGGAAACCGGGGAGAAACCCTAGTGACACCACTACCGCCAACCCAAAGCGAACCCGCGCAGGGATCGCCTGACCGCCGAACATCGGCGTGAACACGATCACCGGAAGCAGTCTCGCGAGAACGAGAGCGGATATCTGAAACCCCCCGATCACCAGCGGATGGCGCAGAAGCTCGTCAATGATCTCAAGGATGTCGTGCACGACTATATCACCCCTGTGTCACACAGGCGTCAGTGAACAATACGTGGAAGGTTCTCCAGGATGCCCATGGAGAACTTCATTAACTGAGAGATCATCCACATCCCGGAAACCGCCAGGACGACAAACACCGCAACCAGTTTCGGAACAAACGTCAGCGTCTGCTCCTGCAACTGCGTTGCCGCCTGGAACAGACTCACGAACAGCCCCACCAGCATCGCCGCCAGCACCGGAGGAGCCGTCAACAGCAGAGTCAGTAGCAGCGCCTCTCGTCCTATGCGTAGAGCAACGTCCGCCTCCATCCTCACATCTCCCCATTAGGTGTACCCAAGGATCACGCCGCGGATGATCATTTGCCAGCCGTCGATCAGCACGAAGAGCAGCAGCTTCAGCGGTAACGAAACAGTGGTAGGCTGCAGCATCATCATGCCCATGGCCAGAAGAAGGTTCGCGACCACCATGTCAATTATCAGGAACGGAACGAATATCAGGAATCCAATCTGAAACGCCTCGGTCAGCTCACTCACCACAACCGCAGGTATCAGCACCGTCATGTCGTACGCCGCGCCCTTAACCGCGGAGGCATTGCCCCTGGAAGGTGCGCTAACAGGCTGTCTCTGGTCTTCCTCGGCTCCGCCTTGGCCTTGATCTGCGGCCTTGGCACTCCCGTCGACTCCCTGCACGCGTCGCAGCTCAGTCTGAAGCCGTTGAAAGAGCACCAGATTCTCCGGGTGGCTGTGCCTGGCCAGAAACTTCGTTATGGGCGGATTTGATGCATTCCATATCCGCTCCAGCAGTCCCCAGAGTTGCTCTCCCTTGCCCTCCCCCTCGCCGGAGGCCGTCTCAGTGAACGGCTGGACCTTTTGGAATTCGCTACGAATCTCCACACCGACCGGCCACATTACGTGGATGCTGAGTATTAGAGCCAGCCCCGTAATCACCTGCGTCGGGGGCACCTGTTGGGTGCCGATGGCACTGCGGATGATGCTGCCCACGACCACCAGCTTCACGAATGACGTAATCATCGTGAGTAGGAACGGCGCAAGCGCCATAGCCGCAAGCGCGATCAACCACAGACGCGGATCACCGGCGCTGAGCCCCGCCGCATTCACCTTGGGGGCATCCGCCTGTAGCAAGCTCGCAACGCTAATCACCCGCAGCGCGCCCATGTACACAATCATCTTGCGCCTTCCAAGCTACCTTTGAGCGGTTCTCGAAATCGTGCGGCGCAACCCTCGGTTCTTCCCCCTTCCAAAGGGAGGAATAGGGTGAGGGAGCACCCCATACACACCGGCCGAATCTGCTCTAAATCCGACAAACACCACAGTAAGCCCTGCTCGTCACGCCACGCCGCTCGGCGATTCGCCATGCCCCACGCCTTTCGTACACAACCGAAGGCGGCCTTAGTACCACGTGCGACGAAGCATGCGACCATGATCGAGGCGCGGGCACAGCAGGTCAGGTCCACACGCCGACGCAGTAGCGTTGCTTCTCATGGACGTTGCAACGATAGTCCGACTGCCGAGCCCGGAACCCGAGCCGAACGCTGCCCCTCCTCTGCGCGAGCACTTTCCAGCCCGGACCCTCGTGGGGCATATGAGACACCGCGCTAGTTCGACTTCCTGAGCAAGCCAGCGAACAACCGGCGGCCAGGCTCCTCCGGTCCCGCCGCCAAGCTAGCCTGTCTCGACGCGCGGCTCTTGCGTCGGTCCGCGGCGGCGCGCAGCAACACTTCGACTTCAGACGCCTCGAGTTTCCCGCCTGATAATGTCTGAATGCCCCCCTCGCTGGTCCCGATCAAAAAACACTCGCCAGCGACGCGAATCAGGTAGATATTCCTTCTCGGCTCCAGCCGCTGTACGTCCAACACCTCGATGATCCCACCGCTGAACCCCAACGGCGTCGTCCGCATCAACTTGGGTAACACCCATTTTGCCACGACGAGCAGCCCGATGAGAATCGCCGCTAGAACGATCATCATCTTTATGAATGCCCACCCGAACGACGGCATGTCTTCGAGAAGCCCGCCGTTGCCCGCTGGCAATTCTGGGTCGGCGCCGAAAGCCCCCGACGCAGCCGTCAGCCCGAGCATCAATGCAACCAGCACGATGACGGTCCCGACCGGCCGGTGCGCACTCTGCGGCCTGCCGGACGCACAATGAATCGCGTTGCGACGGCACATCTTGCCTCTTCGTAGCCCCGAGTTGTGGTCGCGGTCAAACGCCATAGGCACCCTAGCCTCCCGTCTGTTTCGCGTGCGGATCGAATTCTGTGAGCCGAATCCCCAGCTCGCCCTCCACGGTGACGAGTTCACCTCTGCCCACACTCCCCAGGCCCTTGTAGAGTTCCACCGGAGAAACCGGATCAGTCGGAAGATCGACTACGTCCCCGGGGCGGCACCGTGCAAGCTGGCTCGCTGTGAGGCGAAGCACACCGATCGCGGGGCGGAGCGCGACCGACGGGGCGCTCTCCCCGTGTAGCAGCTCAGGCCGGAGAGTCGGACGGAACGAGCGGCAGCGAACTGATACCACGGTGGGAGTGTCATCACACAGCTCCACCGGTCCCAACTCCCACCCGGTCGTCGTGATGAGGGAGCACGTCGACGCGAACGACTTCAGCGTCGTGCGCCCGAGCAACACAATGTCGCCGCTGCCAAGGGCACGGAACTCCTGTGCGGAAAGCGGAATCGCCGGCAACGCCAGACGAACGGTAACCCACACCGCATCCCCGTCCACGTCTCCAAACGCTGACGCCGGCGCGCCGAACGGTGCCGTCTCCGCATCAGTCTCAGTGGCCGTCCACCCGTCGCAGGCTACTTGGATGATGCCTCGTCGCCCCCCCACGACGAGCTCGAGGTCGACCGGCGCAGGCGAAGTTGCAGGCGCGTTCGGCTTCCCGTCAGCCGTGCTTCTCGCCCGATCACCGGCGAAGCCGGTGAACACGAATCCCTCACCATGGCCCAGCATCGCCTGAAGCACGCGGTCGCCCACAGCCAGCGCCACGTATTCCAAAAGGCCGCATTCCGCTGCCGAAAGCTCTCCATATCCTCGCAGATCGGCAAGGTCAGCGCACAGGGGATCGATAACGGCCCGGGCGGCAGACAACGACAACCCGATTATCACCTCACCGCCGAGCGCCGGATGCTCAAATGAGATCGAAAAGGCCGTTTGAACACGCCCGGGATCAGACGCGCCGGAGGAGTCCTCGCCTACCGGAGAGACGCGCAGTTGGACCGCACGACGCACCACGGACCCGAGCGCCTGTGCGACACCCTGTGCCACATAGTCCAACCCGAGTCGCACCGACGCGGGGAGCACGCGATCGCCCAACCGCAGCAGCGCGGGCCCGGCAATTGCTCGAAGCTGCCACTCTGGGGCGCACACCTCATGCAGGTTGCCGTCGGAGGCGCAGCGCTGTTCCTCCGAGAATCCGCTGCCCGGTTGTTCCATCACCTACGGAGCCCCTCGTCCGGCGGCGCGCTAGTCAGCGCCCGATCTTGCGGCGTACATGTGAACTACGCTCGAAAATGGATTCGACAGTTCGTCGTGATTCTAAGGGGCGAGCCTTGCGGTGCCAACGCCTCGTGGCTGCGCCTCTTGTAGCCCTGTCAACCTCATGCCGGCGCAGCGAGGTGAGACGATATGATAGATGGCATCACACGAGAAACTCGCGAGATCCGCCGTACTGAAGCCCTAACCCACAGGAGCCACTTCTACCTCGACGATCTCAAGATCGCTGTCGGCCAGCCTGTTTATAAGGGCCCCGATCTGTGCCTCGAGATCACCAATCGCGCGCTTGTCTGAACAGCGCAGCTTCAGCCCGAAACGCCGCTCGCCGAACGCCGTGAGTTTCAGCCTGAGCCCTCCCGCGAAACCGGCAGCTAATCCCAGGTGAAACTCCGCTTCCCCGCGAGTGTTACGATGCACACCGGCGAACTCGATCATCTGTTGCAGCACAACCGAGGGGATGTGGGCGATATGCCCCTGCGGTCCAGCCGAGGCTGCTCTTGAGGCATCACTGGAGAAACCAGTCAACCCGTGAATCGGTGTGCCTTCGGTATCAGCCGCATCTGTCTCGTAGCCGCCCGTGGAATCACCCTCTCTATGACGGCTACCCTCGCGCGCCTGCAGCGCCGCGGCGGCCGACGTCCCAACATCGACATTGCCGCCCAGCTCGGCCCCATCACCTTGTGACTGTACCCGCTGATTGGCGTCCAAACGCCCTTTCTTCGGCGTGGACATGAGGGCACTCGGCGAACTCTGCCTGATTGCGTGGGCTTCTCCGCGCCCGGACCGCGCCAACATCCCGCGCGAACGGCGCGCGTCTACACCAGCACGGTGCGTCACCGGGTGCTCTTGCGTCACCGATGCGCCGGCGCCTGGCTGTACATGCTCCGTTGTGGGTGGGCCATCGCCGGATTGCACCGCTGTAGGCGTCGTTTGGGCGGGTTTGTCCGCACCGGCCGGGCGTTGAGCCTCGATCGGCACTTGTGATGCCGCCCCTTGCCTTGCGTGTCGGGGCGCGCCGCTTGCATCGGGTAGCGCCCGACGCGTCGTTGACGCTCGCGACGCCTCCGGCAGGCGAACCCCTTCCGCGCTGTTCGAAGAAGATGGCCGGTCAGCGGCCGCTCGCTCCCTGCCTGGAGCCTGGCGTTGAGGTGCCAAGCCGGTTCCCGCATCGCCTCGCCGAGCTCGTTCCACTTCGTTTCTCTGAAGGGCGTTTAGGAACAATGCTCGCTTCTCATCGCTCACACGCGCCGAGCGCTCTGCATCCCGGGCGGACTCATCGTCGAACGATGAAGAGGCGGCGTTGAATTCAGGTCCGTTGATCGTCATTCTCAAACACCGTGCCGAAGACAGCGGGCGGCGGCACGAACAACCTGCCGGGGACACCTCCTCGCGTATCAATCGTCATGACGGAGGACGCTTCTTGACTCCGCGCGAAATAGCTATGTCGTCGCGCTCCTTCTCCTCCGCCTTTCTCAGGCGAGCTTTGAATTCCGTGTGAGCACGTTCCTTCGCTTTCTCGAGCGCCATGACCTCGTTCATGGACTCGGCCAGCTCGCTTCTTCGCACTTCGAGCATCTGCACAGCCCAGCGCACCTGCTCCTCCTGCTCCTGTTTGGCATGTAGCTGCCGGGCTTCGCGCCGCCTCAGCCCGTCTACGTAGCCTTGCCTAGCTTGGACGGATGAGGCGGCTATGGGGCTGCGCATCTCTGCACTGATCTTATCGAGTTCGTCGGCGATCTGTTGCCTGATTTCTGCGATTCTCCCAGCGATGGCCTCCAGCTTATCACGCTCGCGGGCTAGTACTTCCCGCGCGGCCACCAGAGCTTTCTCGCATTCGCTTTGCCGGGCGACCGCCCGGTCAAGCGCGGGCTGGGGGCCGAAATGAAACTTCCGTACCGCCATCGAGATCACAATTCATCGGAGAACACGTCCTGTAATTGCTCAATGCTCTGCTCGATGGGCTTTGGATCGCGCATGTCCTGCCTGAGAAACTGCTGGACGGTGGGGAAACGCCGGATCGCGTCGTCCACGCGGGGATCACTTCCCTCCTCGTAAACCCCGACAACGATTTTATCGTAGTTAGCCTCGTAAGTACCCAGCACCTCGTTGGCCCGGCGTGCTGCTCGCCGGTGCTCGGCGCTGATCACGTTCTCCATCACCCTGCTTTTGCTGTGGGGAACGTCGATAGCGGGATAGTGGCCCATGGCAGCCAGCTTGCGCGAAAGGATGATGTGCCCATCCAACAAGCTGATTGACTCGTCTGCGACGGGCTCCTCGATGTCGTCACCAGCCACGAGCACCGTATAGAACGCCGTGATTGACCCGTTCTCGTCGTTGCCCGCACGCTCAAAAAGCCATGGGAGGGTCGCGAACACAGACGGAGGGTATCCCTGCCGGCCGGGAGGCTCGCCCACCGCCAGCCCCACCTCGCGCAGCGCACGTGCGAAACGCGTCACTGAGTCCATCATCAACACCACCCGCTCCCCGCGAGACCGGAACCCCTCAGCCACCGCGGTTGCAGTGTATGCCGCGGACAGCCGAAGTAGCGAGGGCTGATCGCTTGTCGACACAATGACGACTGACTTCGCCATCCCCTCCTCCCCGAGGTCCTGCTTGATAAACGGCATGACCTCTCGGCCACGCTCGCCGACGAGGGCCAACACTACGGAGTCCGCCTTGACCTGACGCGCGATCATCCCCAGCAGCGTGCTCTTCCCAACGCCCGCAGCAGCGAACAGGCCCACCCGCTGCCCCATGCCTATCGTCAGCAGCGAGTCGATCGCCCGAATCCCCGTCGACAAGGGTTCGGTGATCGGCCTCCTCTTTAGAGGGTTGGGAGGGGTAGCCATCATCGGTGCCTCCTCCTCCGAACGGACAGGCCCCAGTCCGTCGATAGGCCTACCGAGCGCGTCAAGCACTCGCCCCTTGACCGATGGGCCGCAAGGCACCATTGACGTCCGCCCCGTCGGAACCACCTGTGAGCTGGAGGATACGGATTCAAGCCCGCCCAGCGGCATCAAAAGCACACCCTGCTCATCGAAGCCGACCACCTCGGCGGTCAAGTCAGGGGCTGAGTCCCGCCGTATCATGCAGTGCTCCCCCATCCTCACGTCAGGCACGCGAGCCCGGAGAATTGTGCCTGTCACCGCGGTGACTCGCCCCCACCGCGCTACCGTGTCCGCTGCACTCTTGCGCGGGCTTCTGTGAAGCGACGCCCTTGGCGGTGTCCCTTCGCCCTGCATCGTCACACCTCTTCCCGGCCAAGCGCTTCCGGGCGCCGCCTGCCCTGCTCAGCTCGTAAATGGTCGTGCAGCTTGGATAGCTGGACTGAAAGCGAACCGTCGAACGTCCCCATTTCCGTTTCTATTCGACACCCATGACGCCCCAAATGCGGGTCCTCCTTGAAGTGAATAGACTCGGCGAAGGGAAGACGCTCGACCAGTTGCTCGCGATGAGATCGGACCACCTCCACGTCGCTTGGGTGTAGCACCACGGTGATCGTGCTGTATAGCTTCGCGCACTCGAGCACTGAAGTTACGAGCTCGATCATGGCCTCGCGGCTGATCTCACACTCGATATGCAGAATCTCGGCCGCGAACGTCTGGACGAGATCGACTACTTTGTCGGCCACATCCTGACTGAAACGCTGCGCCGCCTGCTGAACCGCACAGACCACATCGCCGATCTGCCCGACAGCCTCGCGCACTCCCTCCTCATACGCCTGCTGACGGACGGCTTCGACCTCCGTGCGGGCGGCGCTGCGCACGCGCTCACACTCCGCACGTATTTGCGCGAGTTGCTCCTGCGCCTCGGCGATTTTCACAGCCGCCTCTTCCACGTTGGTTTTCAGCAGGCGCGTAGCGGGGTACAGTGGCTCTACGTCCGCATCCGCTGCTCGCAGCACGCGTACGGACGCCTCCGCGGCACCGGCGTCCTCCCGGTCGGACTCCATCATGTTGTTTTCCTTATTCCAACGCCCGGCGAGGCAAGTACCCGGTCAAGCCATCGTTCGACCTCGGCCTCGCGCTCTGCCGGCAGAAGCTCCCCCTCCGCTGGCTGCTCAAGGGCAGACCGGACGCTGGAATCTAGAACCACCTCGATGACGGCACGCGTGTCCGCCGACAGCCGCTGATACGCCGTCGCGAGCAACTCAAGCCCGAGATCGAACTGAATCCGCTTACCCTTGTGAAGCCGAACCTTGCGCGAGTACGCGTAGTGCCATCGATTAGCCAGATCGTCGCCAATCGGGTCCCGCGCCAGACTGTCAAAGCGATCGACAACATCCCGTGCACGGCGCCCACCCAACGGGGCGAGCCAGCGGGCGACCGCCGAACTAGACTCGAGCAAAGCGGCGTATCCAACCATCTGTGCCCCGACATCGATGCACGCCTGCTCAAAGGCCACCGGCTCGCTTACCGCGAGTACTCGCCAGTAGCGCGGCAGACCGGCCGACCGCTCGCTCCAAAGGCGAAGACGTGTCAGCTCGAAGCGACGGTACCAGTATTGCTCCGCAGCCGCGTCCGAATAGTCCCACTTGCACAGTGCGTGAGCGAACCGCCGGTAAGTGTCCTTCAGGTCCTCGACCAGAACCGTACCAAGGTTGTCACGCGGTTGACCGTGGTACAGCTCGAGCAGCGCCTCGCCATCGCAGTGCCGTGTCAGGATGCGCTGCACGCTGTCGGAGGCCTCGCGCGCAGATAATGCGGCCAGCAGGGCCGCCCGCCTACGGCCTAGGTCTCTCCCGGATGCGCTCATCGACGAACATTCATTCCCACACGGCTGCGCACGCTGAGGCGGCTGAAACACCCGCCTGACGCCTCCTTGCCGAACCTACTCTATCATATCACAGCACCCCCGCCTAACCCAATCTTGAAGGCAACGCTGCGGGCACTCTTATCAGGTTTGTGTGGGGATTGCCGCAGAGAACTCGACGCGCCGACGTCCGCACCGTGCACGCCCTGGACGTGACCTACGGGCGCTTGCGCCGGCTCTCGCCTACAACGCAGCCGTTAAGACAACTCGCTCAATACACGTCTCATGCAAGGGAGCTCGCGCGAGCCCGTCGCAGCCGAAACACCAGGTAGATTACCAGCAGCACGAGGACGCCGACGGCCACCAGGAGAGCATCCTGCACCCACCGCCCCTGGTCGACACCGTCTGCCGGTACATCCAAGAACGCTGGCTGGACACTCTCTGCCAAACCGACAGGAGCGCTAACACCACCGCGCCGCCGCGCCCGAGCGAACGTTACCGTCACGTTCTCCTCCGCGAGGTCCTCCACACTACAAGCGACAAGTCTGCGCACTTCCTCCACCGAGATGGGAAGGTCGGCTGCGCTCCCGTCGTCCAGCGCCTCGTCGGCGTCGGTGTCGCCAGCGGGGTCGGCCCCCTCTGCCCCAACGGCTTCGCCGGGACGATCGTCCCGCGACCGGCCGTCCCGGTGGTGCCCCGCGGACGGCACATACTTGATAAGCACCGCAGCCGTCGGGCCAGGCCCCGTCGATCTCCCGCCCGAGGCGGCTCCCAGCGGATCACGCTCCGGGATGACCAGATGCACGCGCGCCTGCACCACCCTCTCAACCACCTCGAGCGTCCGCTCCAGCTCGCCGGCCATGGCGTGCATCAGCCTCGCCCGCTCGTCCGTTCTTGTAGGAATCAGGCCGCTGTGGCTGAACATGGCCTCGAACCCGCCGTGCGACTCGCGAGGGATGTCTAGTTGGAGGAGCAACTGCCGCGCCTCGTGCGCCTGGTCGGACGAGACAAGGATTTCGTATACCGTCTTGCGCTTGTGTTCGCCGACGGCCTTGTGCGCGCCGTGGATGCCGCTGTCTTCCAAGGCTACCAGCACACGATTGGCTTCTTTCTCAGAGCCAACGCTCACCAGGCTTTCCTCGTCGTTAAAGCAGCCGGCGATCGTAGGGATCACTAGCAACATCAGCGCCCACAGCCCGATCGACGAGAGTGATAGGCGACGCATGGAGCCTCCTGCAGCAGGGCGAGACGCCTCTTAAGCCTGAGTCTGTAACACCGTCTTCACGCCGGAAGTAGCATGTTCCGCCACTTTCGTCGTAAGTTCAAGTGTCCTCGTTGCATCCTGGGCGAGAAGTTGGAACGCGATTAGGTCCTTGTTGGTGATCTCACTGGGGTCATCCATGCGCTCGAGCAACCAAGATCGAAGCGCTTCAAAGCGCTTCCACGGATCGCGGATCTTCGACGGGTCGACCAGATCGTGCAGCTTCGTAGCCCCTATCGACGACTCGATAGCGCCGGCTCCCGACCTCCTCATATCGGCCTGGGCTGCACCGGATACCTGTGCGTTGCGACTCGCTGCGCCGGCGCCCGGAGGTTGAATCTGAAACGCGGCCCCGCCTGCAGAAGGAATGCCGCCCGTAGCGGGGACCTGCTGGTACGCAGGCATCGCCATCTGTTTTGCCAGTGATAGGTTTGGAATCGACACCTTATTGCCCTTTCAGCGTTCAGATTTCACCCTATGACGGCTTTTCTTGCACAACACGGTCCTTCTCACGCCCGGTCGTGCTGCGTCAGCCATGTCCAGCCTTCTCGAACAGCTTGGAGAAAATCATGCTAAGGCTAGGCTCCTCCGTCACCGCCCGTGCCACCGAGGCGACCATGCGTTCGGATACCTCAGGCCCGAACGCCTCCTTCAACTCAGCCCGAGTCAATTCCGTGAGAATCTGGTCTCTGGTGAGCCCTTGCCTTAGCCCGTCCTGTATCCTGCCCCTGACCGCGTTGAAGTTCTCGCGCACGGCACGTTCGACGTGCTCGGCAGCGCGCTGAGTGTCGGCCAGATCGAAAACCTTCTTGGATTGTGCCTTCTCCGTGCCGCCCGCGTCTGCGGGACCGATCGGTCCCTGAGGCCCTTGAGGTCCGATCCTTCTGTTTCCGTCAATCGGTCCAGCCATCATCTTCGTGTTCCTCGCATTACCGTGTTACCGAGAAGACCCGGTGCTCTAGCGGACGCCGTTTGAGCCTCCGTCTTTTTTCGTGCGGCGTTCGCGAGCGGCTCGGGCCGTTTCTATCCACGAGCGGGCCAGTGCAGCTTCCTCCGCCTGGCTGTCCAAATCGACAGCCTTCTCCCAGGCCCGCTCGGCTTCCTTTGACTTTTCCTGGGCGACTAGTGCCTGCCCAAGTATGACATACGAGTATGCCATCGTTCTGCGACTTACGTTCTTACTCTGAACCGCCTTTTTTGCAGCCTTTTCCGCCTCTTTGTGCTTCCCCTGTCTTAGATGCACCTCCGCAAGTCCGAGGTAGCCGGCCGGGTCGTTAGGAGCTACCAACGTCAACCCGTCGAATACCTGCGCCGCCTTCTCGTGGTTCTCAAGATACATCCAGAGGTAGGCGGCCTCGCCCAAGAAGCTCAGCTGCGGATCACCCTGGGCTTCGATGCCCAACAATTCCGTGAACGTGGTCTTCTTGGCCATCATCTGCCCCCAACAGCCCCGCGGCTGTCAAGCCCGATGGAACCCGCCCGAACACCGGCTCGAGCGGGCATGTTCCGCTGACTGTACTACGGCCTGACGTTACGGATGGCGGACATCCGCGCGTCGTGGTGCGACTTCTCGACGTTGGTGAGCGTCGTAAATATCTGGGCTTCGCGGTTGATCTGGCGCTGCAGGTTCAGCAGCTCCAGTTGTCCGATACCATCCGTACCGCCCAGCAGATCACCCGTACCTCCCAGTCCACCCAAAACTCCACCAAGCGCGCCGCCCAGCGTTCCCGTACCAAGCCCGCCACCAGCGACCTGCAAACCGGCAAGCCCGAGCTGAGCCGCGCCGACGCCTATTCCAGAAGCGTGGTGCGTTCGCGTCTGCCTGCGCCTGCTCGCGGTTCTGTTCAATCCCACGCGGCTGACGGTCAATGTGCAATGCATCTACTCTGTTGGCCATTTCAAAACCCTCGCTTGTAAATACCCAATCGTCTACGGACTCCTGTCTAAATCGACATTGGGTTATCGCATCGACCGCGAGAGGGTTGCCTGTGAGCCGAACATAATCACT
>JBHHXS010000093.1:0-11857 GCA_046757145.1 Phycisphaerae bacterium
GGCCTGAAAAGGCTAAACTCACCGCAAGTGACGCGGCAGCAGGAGACCAGTTCGGCTGGTCGGTGTCCATAAGTGGGAACTATGCCGTAGTCGGCGCGTTCGCCAACGATGACGCGGGCAGCAGCTCGGGCTCCGCCTACGTGTTCGTGCTACAGGCTGGTGTATGGGTGGAACAGGCGAAGCTCACGGCGTTGAACGCTCTTTCTGGAGACCTGTTTGGAACGTCGGTGGCGACTGATGGTAACTTCGCAGTAATCGGTGCGCCTTCCAACAACGCCGCTGCTGCCGATGCCGGTGCCGTATACGTCTTCCGCCGAAGTGGTACGACCTGGATACAGCAAGCGATGCTTGTTGCACCTGATGCCATCACCAATCATGAGTTTGGGGCGGCTGTGGCTATCTCGGGCGATCGCATCATCATCGGTGCCCCGCGTGACAACCATGCAGGTAATCGCACCGGTGCTGCATATGTCTACATACGCAACGACAACGGCACACCAGGAGATCCCACGGACGATTCCTGGGTTGTCGAGCAGAAGCTAACGGCATCTGACGCCGCAGCTGGGGATCGCTACGGCTCGGCCGTAGCCCTCGACGGTGCGTTGGCGGTGGTCGGTGCGTACGGAAACGAAGACATGGGAAGCTTCTCAGGTTCCGCCTATCTCTATCGCTGGGACGCCGCAACGTGGTTCGAAGAGGCCAAGCTGGCGCCTGCTGATCTGGCAGCCTCCGACGCATTCGGCTATGCCGTAGGCGTGAGTGGGTCTTACGTGCTCGTGGGTGCCTACCAGGATGATGACACTGCGATGGATTCCGGGTCGGCTTACATCTTTGCCCTTTCCGGACCGGATTGCAATGTAAACGGGTTGATTGATGAGTGTGACGTAGCGGCTGGAACGAGCGGAGACTGCAACAGCGACGGTATTCTAAACGAGTGCCAAGGCGAGTTGGCTGATTCTGACAATGATGGCATCACCGATGCATGTGACGTGTGTCGCGGCTTCACCGACCGCCAGGACGAGGACGGGGACGGAGTCCCCGACGGCTGTGATCAGTGCCCCGGCATCGACGACAGTGCCGACTGTGACGGGGATGGAACCCCCGACTGCAGCGCTATCGCCAACTGCGCGGGCGATCCCAGTTGTGGAGACTGCAATGGGAATGGCGTGCCCGACGGTTGCGATATCACCGCAGGCGATTCGCTCGACTGCAACGCCAACAGCACGCCCGATGTGTGCGACATAGCGAACTGCCCCCCCGGCGATATCGCCTGCGACGACTGCGACTCCAGTGGAATCCCTGACGGCTGCGAGATTGCCGAAGGCAGTGTTCCCGATTGTAACGTTAACAGCATCCCTGACGCCTGCGACGTGGCAGCGGGAACCAGTCTCGACTGCGCCGGCGAGGGCATTCCGGACGAATGCGAGCCCGACTGCGATGGGAACAGCGTCGCGGACAGCTGCGATATTCTTACGTGCCCCGGCGCTTTATGGTGCAGCGACTGTAACTCCAACGGTGTCCTTGACCCGTGTGACCTCGCCGCGGGGACAAGTGTAGATCTTGACGGCAACGGCGTCCCTGACGAATGCGACACGCAGCCCGCGTTGGCAGCAGCACCGCCGCACGACGTCCCGAAGAACCGCTATGTCTCATTCAATCCCAACAACACGGACCTTACCGCGTTTCATCTCGAGCTTGCCTCCATGAAGCGGTGCGCCGGACGCCTCTCCTGGACATGCGCCACGGATGCTGATTGCCCTCTGTTCTGCGCAGGGTCAAGCTCGCGGGATTGCACGCAGGATAGTGATTGCCGGATCAACAGGTGCAGCGGGAACAATGCGATCTGTACGAGTGACGCCGAGTGTCCTTTTGGCCAGAGCTGCGTGTTTAGTGGCACTGACCTTGGGCCATGCCAATCAACCGGCCCGTGCGTCGAGCACGGCGATGTGGGCACACTCGACGCTTGGATCGGCGCACCGTTCGATCCGAGCTGCCAGAACGATGACGGGACTCCCGCTCCGGGGAACCCACCGTGCCTGGACAAAGACCGGGTGTCGCGGGTGGTCGGAGCCCCAGTGTTCCGCATCTGGTCGGAGAACCCGGTGCATGTGGGCGACTGCGAGATCGTGCCTGTAGCAACCTATGAGATTCGGGCCTCGGGGGACGGCATCGTCTTCACTCCTCCCGTGCTCGTCGGGACGATTCGCAAACCCGGCCCGAGACACTATGGCGACACCGCGGGTGAGGGAACGGGGAACCTGCCGCCATTGGCAGGCTTTACTCCGCCTAATCAGGTTGTCAACGTGGTCGACGTAGCGGCCTATCTTCTGACTCTGCAAGGAGACTCTACACCTAGCGCGCACACGACTTGGGTGGATTTGCACGGGTTGGGTGCCGAAGATCCGGTGTGTACGATTAGTGGGACTCCTGCTTCGATGACGCCGACTGCCCCGCGGGCGAGTTGTGCAGGATTCCTCCGAACGGTGTGCCTCCGAACTTCATTTTGAACGTATCTGATCTGCAGGAGATTACGTTCGGGTTCCAAGGAGATAAATATCTCGACACGCCGGGACACTTGACCCCGACGGATTGCCCATAGACCGGAGTTTGGCAACCCTCCTACGGCACCGATTAATGTACGGGGGGACCGACCGAACATCGAGCGCCTCCGCGCAACTGCTGCGGCGCGGTTTGTAGCTTGATGACGCGTCAGTTGGAAACGGTGCTACACCGTCCTCAGACCACGTAACATTATGCGCACCGAGGTGCGCATACCTCCAATAGGGAATCTCATAAAAAATGCGACGATGGTCCAATTGCCGAACCGTGGGAGCTACGAGAGAAGGTAACTTGATTATCGCGGGGGGAACGAGTATCGCGTTCCGGCCCGCGCGACGCCCACGACACTGGGTATCTGTGGGGAATTACTTGCTGTCATCAGCGTGTCGGCGAGAGACATCTCGGTGGTAACCGCGCACTGATGCGGCGCGTGGGGACACGGATGCTATTCCTCTCCGCCTTTACTTCGGAGCAGATCAACTAATTCTTGTCTGTGCTTCGCGATGGCATGGTGCAGGGGCGTGAATCCCTGTTTGTCGCGGGCGTTGACGTCGGCACCCGCATTGAGCAGCACGCGGGCCACCTCTGTAAGAAGCTTATCGACCTCCTTTTCCTCGGGACCTCGCGAGCCGGCAAGGTGCAGTGGCGTCTCACCCCGGTGGTTCTTGGCATTGACGTCGGCGCCCCGCTCGATGAGCTCCGCAGTTGCCTCCTTGCGAAACCGTAGAACGGCGTAATGCAGGGGTGTATTACCCTTGTTATCGACGGCGTTGGTGCCGGCGCCGTTCGACACCAGCCATTTGATTACCCGGGTTTGGTTATAAAGGGCGGCATCATGCAGCGGCGCGCGACCCAGGGCGTCCTGAGCCGCCACCGAAGCGCCTGCGCCGACCAGAGCGCCGAGCAGCTCCGTACGTCCGGCCCCGGATGCCACGTGCAGTGGTGTCTTCCCGTGTCCATCGACGGCCCTGACGTCCGCCCCGTGGCGAAGCAGAAGTTCCACGAGTCTCCGTTGCAACGGCGAGGCCTCGCTCTTTCCTCGGTCGACGGCGAGAAGTGCGTGCAGCGGAGGCACGCCCCTGCGCCCCCTCACATTGGGGTCGGCACCCGACTTCAGGAGGAGATCCGCCGCTTCCTCGCGAAAGCTGCATACTGCATAATGCAGCGCCGTCCAGCCCGCTGGGTCGGGCGCATTGACCGCCTGGGGAGTGTGCTCCAGTAACTGTTCGATCTGCTCGGCGTCGCCGGCGGCTGCCGCTGCGTAGATCGACGAACGCTGCTCGGCTTGGGAATGTGACGACGAACACAGCGCTAGGCACAAGGCGACCACGGCAACGTTCGGCTTACTCATGACAAGGCTCCTGTTTTGGCGGCAAGCTGCGACGGCGAGCCGCATTACGCCTGCATGCGAGTGACGCACGGGCACCGTGATAGCCACTAACGCCCGGTCGATCGCACCGGGATCGCCCGGGGCGCTGAGTGCTCCTACTGCCACATGCGGCGAACATGCGCGCCCGGCTACTCAGAACGACGGTGGCCGCGGTCCAGATAAGCAGGGCCATGACGCACGTGCCCCACGCAGAGGATGCTGGTACGATCGGAGCACAGAATGGGAGCACCGGAGGGTCTGTGGGTTCGGTCCAAGCAAGCACAAACTGAGCCCAGTCGTCGCAGTCCACGTCACCGTCCTGGGGCGCAAAGTCGCCGGGTGCACACTCAACCCCCACGGGCCCGCCGCCCGCGCCGGTGAAACAGGCCTCGAACGAATCGTAATCAGCCGCGTCCACGTCGCCGTCACCATCGAAATCGCCGGGAATTGAGTCGGGCACCACCGTGAACGTCTCATCACTCTCATCCCAGTTGCCGTACGTACCGCCGTCGTAGAACGCCCGGCTGCGCACCTTACAGTTCGCACTTGCTTCCGCCGGCGTCCATGGTGTAGAGATTGCTCCGACTCCGGTCAGGGCGATTATGTCAGTCCACGTGGTGTTGTCCGTGCTGACCTCGAGCTCGTCGATCCACACTGCGTCCAAGCCCGAAGTCGTGTTGGTATCCTTGGTATACTCCCATTTAAGCTCGTGCGAGCCGGGCGACAGCGTTGTGGTGTATCGCGTCCATCCGCCCGCTGTGCCTGAAGCGTGGATCATCCGGCCCCCGTCGATGTAAAAGTTGAAGAAGTCCCAGTTTGCCTCAGAGCTCACGCGGTACCAGAAACCAACGGTGCCGCCTGCTACGGTGAGCGTCATCCAACTCAACTCAGCGTCGGCGATGTCGCCGGACCTTGCGGCGTAAGTGCCGGCATAACTGTCGGTATCGGTTACGATCCACCCACGGTGGCCGCCGGTTGCGTAGTCTGCGTCAAGTACGCCGGACTCGAACCCGTCGATGACCGACACGATCTCCCCAGCGTTACTGGTGTATTGCACGTGGAACTGCGCGTCGGGGTTACCCGTCCAGGTTACGGCGACCTCGGCGCCGAGCGTCAAGTTCTCTCCTCCGTTTGGAAATGTCACGACGGTCTGTGGCGGTAGTGCGACGTCAAGCCGTGTGGCGTTGCCACCCAGAACCACTACGCCGTACTCGGTGTGTGGATCATGGTCAAGCGCCTCGAACGTCAGGTCGTAGGACCCCGGCAGCAGCATACGGTGGTAGTCGCCGACGTCCGGGTCCGTGAATACTCTATGATCACGCCCCGCAACGATCACGCTGGCGTCAACGGGATCACCGGTGAGCGCGTCAGTGACAATGCCGCGCACCCCCATCAAGCAGGTCTCGATATACGCAAGCATGGACTCCCGGTTGTCGTTCCAAAAGACCGGGATTTGCGATGCAGGAGGAGTCTTCACTTCGCTTACCTCGATGGTGACCTCGTTACAGCCCATATACACGTAGCTCCAGTCCTGCATTCCACCGTTGATGGCATACCAATCGGCACCATTGGTGACTCCGTGCGTAAAGAACGGACTGTTCCACATCGGCAGGTTGTGCTGCGAGTACTCCTCGCTTATCCAGATGAACAGATCGTCATCCGGTGTCGGGGTGTAGACGCTGGAGCCGGAAGAATTGGTGTCGAAGGGATAGTTCACCACAAGCGCTCCGCCGTGATAATTCGCTGCCAGCGTGAAGGTTCGTCCGAAAGCCCAATTCATGATGTTGGCTGTTTCCGGCGCTCTCCCGATAGTCGTATTGTCGGAACTCGTGTAGGGGTCCGGGAAGTCACGATTCAAGTCGACACCGGCTGCATTGTAGCGCGTGTGAAGCACGAAGCCGTCCGGATTCATACAGGGCACGATCCATAGCTCGATCGAGTCGACGATGTTGGTCACGCGCGGAACGATGCCATAGTTGGAAGTCAGGTAGTCGATCAGGTTGAGGCAGAGCTCGACACCCGTAACCTCATCACCGTGCATCGTGGAGATAAACCTGAACTCCGGCTCATCCTCTTCCACTCCGACATTGTCCGTGATGGACAACGCCCACATCTGCCGACCTTGATAGGTCGTGCCCAGGTAAACACGTTGACATAACTGAGGGTAGTTGATCTCGGCGTTGAGCAACTCAGCCTCGACCTCGGGATAGCTGTGATACTGGGCCCCGGCGGAAGCGGGCAAAGCCAAGATCACAGCCCACGGGAGGGCAAGAGCCAGGCAACGTACGTTACGCTGGCCGTAACCGGGTTTGACGGCGCCCGCAGTGGGGCGCGCCGGGCGTGTAGGCCGGAGGCGACGCAGACTATTCACCCTCCAATGCACGGGTCGTGTCACGCTTGCCGCTGTATGCGGATGAGTTCCAAGCGACGACGTCGTCGGGGACGCACAAGCGCACACTCCATACCACATGCCCTGGACGGCGATTCGCCCGGGTCGGGTACGCCGCATCCGTCCGGCGTCGCTTCGATTCAGGAGCCCATAGTAGCCAGGGTTTACACGGATTGCAACAGGATTCAGGAGGTGGACAGCGGGTCAGTTACGCTGCCCCTGGGTCTCAGCCGGCGCGCGATTGCGCGACCGCGCTACTGCCCGGACGTCGCAGTTGGGGTTGCGGCTGCGTTACCGGACTGACAAACAACCACCGTGCCGCCGTCTGCATGTTCGGCGAGAGCTATTCGTCTAACGCCCCGATCTTCAGGTCGTCATCCTCGTAGATGTCAATGAATCTATGTGCCAGCGCGTCAGGAATGGTGCTGGCGCCCGGTGACAGCCTGTAACCCATCGGGTCGTCAGTGATGCCCGATACACTGTCACAAGCCGGGATGATGCTAGACGCCACAATTGCCAGGCACACGCCCAAGGCCGACGTGAGAACACTTCTTTCCCGTGCTTCCATGGTGCTTCCCCCCCCACCAGGCATCGCGCGGACTTATGCGGGATGCTCCACGATCGCGTGGAACGGGCTCCGCAGGGCGGCCTCGCTTCTGCCGCACTTCGTCCGTCATACAATCTGCAATTCAAAATGGGAGGGGGCAAGCGGTAAGTGGGGCGAAATGCAGGTGTTATAACCATTGTGCGAGTCAAACGCCGTAGACGGAACCTTCGGCAGGGCTGCTGGACAAGCTCGGGGTGGGCGCGCTCACCAGCGGACGACTACGGCAGTGGCATCGTCATCGAACACGGTTCCGCCCGTGTGCCGCTCGAGCTCGTTGAATAGAGCGATAACATCACCCTCCGCCGAGCGACAACCTCGCAGGCATTGCTGGATTCTGCTGACGCCGAATCGCTTCGGATGTTCACCGCCGGCCTGTGCTGCGTTGTCGCCCTCCTGTTTGTCCTCCGCTTCGCAAGCCCGTTGCTCAACGAAGCCGTCGCTGACGATGCACGTTCGTGCGCCGGGCAGCACGGCCGCTTCCTGGGCACGGTACTCCGCGTTGGGCTCCATGCCCACTGGCGGGAGGGTTCCGGAGGGCAACAATTCGCATCTTCCATCCGCGTGCATCATCATCGCGTTGCCGTGCCCCGCATCGATGTACGCAAGCTTCCGGCTATTAGGGTCGAACACACCGAGCCAGAGTTTCAGAAACCTGGCGTGTGAGATGCGTGAGTTGAATAGACGATTCAGCGAGGCAGCAGCCCGCGCAGGGTCTACAAGATGCTCCATGACTGCGTGGAGGAATCCTTGCGATGCGCTGACCAGCACGGAGACGGGGATTCCCTTGCCCCCGACGTCACCGCATATAACGGCCAAACGTCCGCCGGACAATGGAATGAAATCGTAGAAATCTCCCCCGATGTCACGCCCCTGCCTGATGCTCGCGGCATACGTGAGGGGGCCGGTGCATCCATGTTGTGGAGGCAACAACCAGCGCTGCGCCTCCATTGCGGCTAACACTTCTGCTTCCATGCGCTCCTGCCGCCTTTCGATGTCGACGCGCATCAGGCCGGCCAGCCCTAAGCCAGCCAAGCGCGCCAGGCCGACGGGGAAGGCAGTGTCAACAGTTTCTTCATGCGAGATGTCGCCCGGCGCCGTCGACGTCGGCTGCAAGCCCCCGCGCGCGCCGGGAACCGGCGGCTGGTCGAAATAGAGAAACCCGGCGAGAGTAGACTCGACCATTATGGGCACGCACAGGGCGACGACCGTATCCGTCTGCGACATACCGGGCGGAGACGGAGCGGGGCGTGTTAGCGCTGCGGGTACGCCGCATGCGGCTTCGCGAATCAGCGCCCTGCACAAGCTCGGTTCGCTGCGAAGGTCGAAACCTCCTCCCCTCGATGCAATGACCTCCACCATGTCGTCATTGCTCGTGGGGCCCAGCACCGCCGACCGTGCAAAGCCGCTACAGGCCGCTGCCGCGTCGAGCACCGCGTCCGCAACCGCCTGCTGGGTACGCGCGCCGTAGACCTGCTCGGCGCAGCGCAGTAGCGAATGCAGGCGTTCGCTTGGGAGGGCAGCCTCGCCCGTTGCTTCAACGCGGGTGAGGATAGTCTCTGCCATCGCTGTGTCATCAACTGCCAGAAGTGTGGTCCCCGGGGTCGTGCCGTGGGCCGCCCCACTTCGATCAACGACTTGTAGTGTCCACGGACCAATCACTATGAGGTCCCTGGCACGCAGGTGGTATTGGCGGTTCGGCTTCAGACGGACGCCGTTTAGCCAGGTGCCGCGGCTGCTGCCACAGTCGGCCAGCAGCCAAACGCCCTCCGTTGGGTCGTCTGCGTGGCTCGCCGAACGGAAGGACAGTCGTGCATGCGTTCGGGAAACCGCGGGATGATCAAGTTGTAGCGCGTTGGTCGACCTGCGCCCGATAGTGATTGGGTGGGGCGGCAGCATGCGATAGTTGACGGCGGTGGGCCCCGACGCCGCCTTCAGCTCGAGAGCTGCACTGGATGCCGGGCGCTCATCCATGGTCATCTATCCTGCCGAGACCGCGTCAAGCTTCGCAGCTTGTTGCCACAATGTCGCCCTACATTAACTGAACAGGCTGTCTGAGCTAACCAGCTTGTTGATTGCAAGACCGACCTCCCGCAGACACCTATAATAACGCAGCGGGAGATCGGCAAGCGGGAAGGTGCTTGGTCGCGCGCGTCAGGGTACGCTGTGGTGTCAGCGGCATCGAGAACACACGTGGATTCTTCTTCTTCTTCTTTCCCTGGAACACAGGCTCCGACACTGCCGGGCGCTGACGGCAGCGCAGGTCGCCTGCCCAGCGCACTGCGCATCGGTTCGTACACCATTTGTGAGGTCCTGGGCGAGGGAAGCATGGGCGTAGTGTATCGCGCCGTTCAGGACAGGCCACAGCGCGTTGTCGCACTGAAGGTAATAAGAGCGGGCGGTGCGTCGGAGGAGGCTCTAAGGCGGTTCGACCAAGAGACGCACATCCTAGGTCGTCTGCAACACCCTGGGATCGCGCAGATATTCGAAGCGGGTGTGGCGGATTCAGAATACGGATTGCAGCCGTTCTTTGCGATGGAGCTCATCCAAGGCGTTGCCCTCTTTAGATATGCACAGATGCAGCGGCTCGATCCCAAGGCGCTTTTGAGGCTCGTAGGCAAACTCTGTGAGGCGGTGCAGCATGCGCACCAGCAGGGGGTCGTTCACCGCGATCTGAAACCCGGCAACATACTGGTCGATGAGTCCGGACAGCCGAAGATCCTGGATTTCGGTATTGCCATCGCCGCCGATCGAAACACGCCCGATCCCGCCAAACAGGCCAAGCGGGAACAGGTCGTAGGCACCATACCCTATATGAGCTTGGAGCAGCTCCGAGGCGACCCGCACGGAATAGACACGCGGACGGACGTGTATGCCCTTGGGGTGATCGCCTACCAACTACTGGCACACCGTTTGCCATATGACCTGAGGGCAAGTCGGCTGCACAGGCAGTTGGAATTGTGGAAGAATGCGGGCCGACACGGCTACGCGACGTCAACCGTGCACTTCCTTCAGACATCGAGGCGATCGTTCACAAGGCGTTGGAACGCGACAAAACGAGACGATATCAGTCGGCATCGGATTTGGGCGAAGACATTCGCCGATACCTTGCCAATGAGCCCGTTCTCGCTCACCCGCCGAGCATCATTTACCAGTTCAACAAGTTTGCCAAACGGAACATGACGCTTGTTGCCGGCGTGACGACGGTCTTCGTCTCGCTCGTCCTCGGCCTCTTGGGTACGAGTATGAGTATGTACGAGGCCCGCCACCAACAGCGGCAGGCGGAAGACAGCGCCCGAGTCAAGCAGAAACTGACCGAGTTTTGGGGTGCCCTCCTCGATGAGGCGGCACCTGATAAGGCACTTGGGCATGATGTCACTGTTCGCGAGGCCCTGAGCAGCGCCGCCGCCGAGATCCAGGGGAAGTTTGCTGACGACCCGCTCGTGGAGGCCTCGATTCGCAAAGCCGTAGGCACTGCGTTCGTGACGCTCGGGGATCTGGACGCAGCCGAGCCCCAACTGGTTGCTGCGGCTGAGAGCTATAGGGCCACAAGGGGGGAGGAGCATCGCGACACGCTGGAGGCCGTCGCTGCACTGGTCGACCTTTATCGTCACCAGGGACGCTATAGCGATGCCGAGCGCCTGCAGCTCCGAACGTGCGAGATCACCAGCCGCGTGTTCGGCGAGGATGACCCGATCGCGCTGAAGGCGAGTAGCGAGTTAGCACATCTGTACCATGTGCAGGGAAGGTTGCGCGACGCGGAAAGGCTGTACCGCCGAGTGCTACAGGCCCAACGAGACCGGCTGGGCGACGAGAACGCCGACACAATGGAGACCATGGATAACCTCGCAAGTCTGCTCAGGGCCACAGGACGCCTTACCGAGGCGGGCTCGTCGTACCGGACCGCGCTAAACGCTCAGCGTCGTCTTCTAGGTGAAGACCATCCCAGCACACTTGCCTCGACGAACAGCCTGGCTCATCTACTGACCAGACAAGGGAAGCTCCAGCAGGCGCAAAACCTCTATCAGGAAACGCTCGAAGCACGCCGCCGAGTACTGGGCCCCGACCACCCTGACACGCTAAGCACAATGAGCAACCTCGCGACGCTGTTACGCCGCATGGGGCGCCTTGCCGAAGCGGAGCAACTCTACAATCAGGTCCTCGAGGGGCGCCACCGAGAGCTGGGCGATGAGCATCCCAAGACACTCAGCTTACGAATCAATCTGGCCGGGTTGCGTCAGGAGCAAGGCGATCTCGCTGGTGCAGAGAAGCTCTACCGTGAGACCACACGCACGCTGCGCGCTAAGCTGGGGGATCACCATCCGATCACCATAACATCGATCTTCGGACTGGGTGCTCTTCTTGTCGATAAGGGCGCATATAACGAGGCGGAGTCGCTGCTTCGCGAAGCGTTGAGTCTGCGGCGTGAGGTGCTTCCGCCGAAACATCCCGACATTGCCGACTCCCTGCTTCGCCTGGGCACTGTTCTATTGCATGAGGGAGATCCTGCCGCTGCGGAACCCTTCCTGCGAGAGTGCGTGGAGATACGTCAGAACTCCCTCCCGCAGGGTGACTGGCACGTCGCAAACGCGCAAAGCAGACTGGGTGAATGTCTGACCGCTCTGGAGCGTTTTGAGGAGGCCGAGCCGCTGGTTGTGGACAGCTACCCCATCATCCTGGACAGGTGGGGAGATAGCGATGAGCGAACAAAGCGAGCCTTATGCCGTATTGAAGCCCTGTACGACGCGTGGGGCCGCCACGGTGCAATGGACATCTCCAGCGATGCTCGTGAACGCCATGAGCGCCGTATCGAGTTACGCCCTTAGCATTGCCGCTGGTCGCCCGCGTGCCCCGGCGGTCGGCAGCGGTGCCCGTGAGCGAGAAACGGTACCAGGGGATCCTAGTATTCTCAACTGATCGCTGCACTACAGCCTTC
>JBHHXS010000094.1:0-11857 GCA_046757145.1 Phycisphaerae bacterium
TCATCTTCAGGCTTCTGCGCGGTCGCGGCGGAACCTGGCCCGACCCGTCCCCCGGCCCCGAGATGGCCGGGGCCGCGGCGCCCCGCGAGGCCCTTACCGAAGCCCCTACTGATGGAGGATCGTGAGCCATGTGTGCAAGGACCCATGCCGCCGGAGGCCGGCTCTTTCTCGCGATGGCGTCCATCGCGCTGGCGCTCGGCTGCCAGTGCGTGCTCGTTGGCGAGCTTCTGCGCCTGTTGCTGCAGTTCTTCGTGGCGCTGATCGTTTTCAGCTTCGCGCGCGGCAAGTTCAGCGCGTACCCGTTCCAGGGCAGTCTCTGCGTCCACCAAAGCAGCCTGGTCTCTTTCGAGCTGGGCCGACCGCTCGTCAAGCTCACGCGTTCGCGCGTCTAGATCCTGCGCGTGGGCAGCCGCTTGGCGAGCGTGGTGCTCTTGCACACCTGCCGACCAGTTCGCAAGCTGCGACTGGTAGTCTGCAAGCCCGCACTCGAGCGCAGCAATTGCTGAGTCCGCTGCGGCAATCACATCAGCCGTGGAGTTGTTCTCAGTCATATTCCAACGGAAGTCTACATTTCATTGAGAGGGGCGACTGGTAAATCGGGGAGGATGGGTTAGCGACGTCCCGGAACGTCACGCCTTAACGCCGTGTAGACGCCATGTCCTATATTTTGGCCGCCGGCTCAATTGATGTGCACATCCCTTGTTTACCAAACTCGCCCAGACTGCACCGCTCAACCTTGGGGCATATCGTAGGATTGGGTAACTGGCCGGGCTTGTCGCGGCTTGGTAACGGGGCGCCGACTTGCTTCTAGGTATGCGCCGCCAGCCCTAGGTGTCCTAGCCGTTTCGAAGGACAGCTTGGCTGTGGTGCGCGGAGGTTCTCATTGTGGCTGCCATAATGCCGGACGCGTCCGAAGTGGCTGCGCCACAGCCCACAGAGTTGCAGCGGCTGGCTCGTGATGCGCTTGAGCGCATCAGAGCGGCCCAGCAGCAACTCCACCAGGACGCAGAGGCAACCCAGGCCTTGCAAGAGCGCATCGCGCGCGAACGGGACGAGTTAGCGCAAGACCGAAAGCACCTCGGGGACCAGCGCAGCGCACTCGAGAAACAACGCTCTCAGCTGACTCTTACCGCCAGTGAGCTGGAACAGCACCGCGTCGACCTGCACAGCGCCTTGACCGAGCTCGATCGTGAGAACAAAGCGCTGACAACGCGCCGCTCGGAGCTTGAGGCGATGCAGCAGGAGCTGTCCGGGAGGCAGCAGGCGCAACAGGCCGCAGCTCAACAGGCTGCTGAACATGAACGGAGACTCGCACAGGCCGAGCAGACCCTCCGTGAACAAATCCGCGAGATGGAACCGAAATGGATGGAAATCGAGAAGCGGCAAGAGGAGCTGGATGCCCGTGCTCGGCAACTCGACGACTATGCGGAAGAGCTCACCAAGACCAGAGACACGTTGGCTTCCCTGCAGGCACAAGTCGCTCAGGGACAACAAGAGGTCGCCGCTCAGAGAGAAGAACTCTTGCAGCGACTGGGGGAGGTGCGCCAGATTCCGGTGGCCGGCAAGTCAGGACAACAAGAAACCGGTCCGACGGTGCCGCCAACCGCCTCGCCAATGTCCATCCCTTCCCCCAAGCCGGCGTCGAACCAGGCCGCCGGGCAGTTTCGCAAGCTACGTCGTGATGCCAAGCGCAGGGCTATAGGGGCATAACTGTGCTGCAAGGATACGCTCCTGCTTAAGGGAAACAGAAAGATGGCACTGAACCTGTTCACGCGGGCTGGGTCCTCCTCGGTTCGAACGTCAACCAGGCGCAAGAAACGTGGCGACTCGCATGTCTCGAGAGAATCGACCGCTGCGGAGTTCGTTCCCGCGCCGTTGGAAGAGCTGGACGCTGACCCGCTAGTCGTCCTGCATCAACAAGGGCGCTTCAACACGATCTTGCAAGATCAAGACAAGTGGAAGGATCATCCGCGTGCGGGGGAGATCCTCCGGCGTGCAAGGGACGAACTCGAGGCTCGGATGGCGCTTGTCCCTGCCGGGAGTGTTGCCATTTCGCAAACCCTGTCGGCGCAGCCCGGGGCGGCGGAGGAGGAGGCAACGGTCGAACCCTTCCTACTTGACATCCACACCGTGACCAACGCCCGGTTTCAGCGGTTTGTTGATGCCAGTGGGTATGATCAGCTTGAGTACTGGCCCGAGGAGATCTGGCCCCACCTGATCGAGCTGAAAGACCTGACCGGGCAACCGGGACCTCGGTACTGGCGTAAGGGGAGGCACGACGTGCGTCTATCGGAGCATCCCGTGGTGGGCGTCAGTTGGTATGAGGCACAAGCGTACGCGCTGTGGATCGGCCAAAGGCTGCCTACGGAGACCGAATGGCAGATGGCTGCGTCCTGGCGCATTAACAGTTCTGCGGATCTCATGCGACGCTTCCCATGGGGCGACGCAATGGACAAGACGCGTTGCAACGTGTGGTCGTCCCGTATCGGAACGACCGTTCCCGTGGACCTCTACCCGGAGGGTGCTGCTCCCAACCAGGTCCTGCAATTGGTGGGCAACGTCTGGGAGTGGACCGACACGGAGTACACGACAACCGACGACGACGCCCGCCCGATCGTGGGCGAGATGCCCATGCACGCAATACGTGGCGGGGCGTTCGACACCTATTTCGAGACGCAGGCAAGCAGCCAGTTCCGCACCGGACAGATCGCGCTGGCAAGAACGTATAACACCGGGTTTCGCTGTGCCATGAATCTTGCTGATGCCGGTTGGATCAACGGAGAGTGACGCATAAGGAGTAGCATTGTGACCACTATGACAACGGGAACGTATGCACCGCCGGGTACCACAGCATGCCTGGTTTGCGAGTCGCGGAACCACCTCGAGGCCCTGACGTGCGGCACGTGCTTCGCGCCGATGGCCCTGACACAGGAGGCGGCCGCCCAGGAACGCGATCCGTGCATCATCACGGTTATCGGCGACAGCAACGTGGGCAAAACCGTGTATCTGGGCGTGTTGCTTGACATGCTTTCCAAGCGGGCGAACGAGTTCGACGCCGTCCCAAAGGGGGCATACTCCGTCAATGTGCCCCACACGGTGATAAGCTATCTTGCTGCCCGGCAGTTCCCCCCCAAGACGGCTATGGAAGTGGATCAGTGGCTGTGGGCGTACTACCAGGTTTCCAGGCGTGAAGAGGACCGGCAGGTATACGACCTGGTGATGCCCGACATGGCTGGCGAAGCCGTCGCTGCAGAAGTAGCTGCCCCGCGGACCTTCACCGTCATTCGGTCGCTGCTTGAGAAAAGTGCGGGGGCCATCGTGCTGGTGGACGCGGCCCTTGCCGGGGCCGGGTCTCCGCAGCCCGACTTCTTCGCGCTGAAGCTCATGAGTTATCTTGACGGCATAAACGCCACCAAGAAAGGGAAGCGGAGCACGACCCCGATTGCCATCGTGCTGTCGAAGGCTGATTACTGCCCCGAGTGCTTCGATAATCCTGCGGCGTTCGCCCAGACTAATCTGAACCGGCTATGGAACATCTGCGAGAACAGGTTTGAGAACTTCAGCTTCTTTGCAACAAGCGTCGTCGGCAGCCTGGGTTACGGAACGGACGAAAGTGACAACGTCATTCCCTACCCCCTTCATGTCGCCCCACATGGCATTCTGGAGCCGTTTGAATGGGTCCTGAGCAAGCTCTAGCCGACACCGCAGGCGGCGATACGCGCGGTTGCGTCGCGACGTTGGCCTGCGATCAGGCCGTCTTTACCTCTATTCGCACTCCAATGGGAGAGGGGTATCGTATCATCGCGTCAAGCCGCGGACTTCGCGCGGTGGAAAAGCAAATGATCACGCGGTCAAGCCCGTCACACGAAGGCCTGTGTCGACGCTCTCCGGAGGCTGGGGTCGCTGCATCAGGCCCGGAAGGGGCGGCGTTCTATCGTTTGCCCTCCGGGCGACTTTGCGTGGCACTGTCATGTTTTGCCGGTGCAGAACATACCGGACGCGGAGGCCAGCGAGTGTACACGCAATGCGCCGTCTTCGACGAGGACAGCTTCCCACAATGCGGGTACAACGCGTTCAACGTCCTGCGAGCGATGGTCGCAGCAGGGCTGGCGGCTCCCAGGCTCGAGCCTAGCGCCACGCTGCCACCCATTGCCCTGGTCGTGAATGCCGGTCCCGACGACAGCGGGGAATTGACGTTGCATCCTGAGATCGGCACCGATTGCCGCCGCCGCGTTCTGCAGGGCCTCTTTGACAACCGGAGCATGATCGTGGACGTGGAGGGCGAATGGTTGCAATCGGCGGAACTGCTGCTGCTTGGCGTTCCTGGACCCGCCAGGGCTGACATCTCGTTCAGCGCTGGAGCGAGATTCTCGCTAGGTCGTGGCCATCGTCTTCACCTTCTCCACGATGCCCGGGGGGAAGCGCGGGCTCGAACCAGCGGACAGCCGGTCGATTTCATCAAGCCCGGTGAAGAAACGGGTTCTGGGCGATGCAACTCAGCGTGGATGCAATTCGTTGAACACTGCTGGAGCCGGTCGCTGAACGCGATGCTGGCTGAGCGGACTTCACGTCCGTTCAGCGACGTCGGCCCCGCCGCTCGAGAGCGTGTCGGGCGATTGTATAACGCGATCGACGGAATAAGCGAGACACACAGCGCGCGGCTTGTCGACCTGAGTATCGAACAACTCCGCTCCGCGCAGCCGGCTGTCGAAGGGGAGATCGCGCGCGAGCTCGTTGAACGGGCCGGGGCGGAACTCGTGCGGAGGATCACTGCGGAAAGGTGGTCCGACGTCAAACGATATTGGCCTAAGTTAATAGAAATGTACGGCCGACCGGGTCAGCCTGCCGCGTTCGCCTTGCCCCTGCTCGAGCAAGCCCTATGTTGCGCAATGCGTGACGATCCGCTCGATGCTGCGACGACGGCTCTCGACTTGACTCTCCCAGCGCAGCCATGCCATGACACGAGCGCCGTAGAGGCAATGTGTGACCGAGTGATCAAGCGGCTGGTGGCCTGGGCGCCAACCGCATCCGGCACCGAACGCGAGCGGCTGCTCAGCTTGTGCGATCGATGGAGACCGCTCCGCCCCGATTGCGCGCTCATCGACGATGTGATCCGGATCAGCACGTCGCCGGTGACCGCCGAGTGAACACGATCGTCGCTTCCCGCTGAGCGGCACATCCGCTGGGAAGCGGCGCCCCTGCCGACACATAGTGAAGCCTGAACACCGCCCCGATACCTGCCTACCGGTTTCATAACGGTCACGTATTTCCCGATGCAACACGGGCAGACACCCAGCATTTGCGGGGCAACATGTACTTGTTTCTCGCGGGCGTGGTTGCTCTTCAGACGGATTCGGGTAGTGTCTATTCTGGTGCTATGATAGCGTGAGTGTCTGCGTTGAGCGAATAGGAATCGAACGGTATGAGCAAACAACTGATCGAATGTGTACCGAACTTCAGCGAAGGCAGGGACCTGTCCGTCATCAAGCAGGTGACCGATCAGATCGAGACGGTCGAGGGGGTCAAGCTGCTCGATGTTGATCCGGGAAAGGCAACCAACCGAACCGTTGTTACCTTCGTCGGCGAGCCCGGGGCGGTAGTCGAGTCGGCAGTGCGTGCCGTTCGCAGGGCCTCCGAGCTTATCGACATGAGGAAGCACACGGGTGAGCATCCGCGCTTCGGGGCAACTGACGTATGTCCGCTCATACCCATCTCCGGCATCACAATGGAAGAGACCGTGGCGTACGCTCACAAGCTGGCCAGGAGGATCGGGGACGAGCTGGGGATCCCCGTATACTGCTACGAGAACGCGGCGCTAACCGCGCCGCGGCGCAATCTAGCGTACGTCCGTGCGGGAGAATATGAGGGACTGAAGGAGAAGCTTCTGACCCCTGCCGGCAAGCCGGACTTCGGTCCCGCCACGTTCAACCCCGCGTCGGGAGCCACCGCCGTCGGTGCACGCGATTTCCTCATTGCTTACAATGTGAACCTGAACACCACCTCCACTCGCCGGGCTAACGCCATCGCATTTGACGTGCGCGAGAAAGGACGCGTGAAGACGGTCGACGGCACCATTGTCGGCAAGCCGGTGCTCGATGAAAAAGGCGAAAAAGTCTGGGCGCCGGGCTCGCTGAAATGTGTCAAGGCCATCGGATGGTACATCGAGGAGTATGGAATCGCTCAGATCTCCATGAATCTGACGAACATCAGCGTTACACCGTTGCACGTCGCCTTTGATGAAGTGTGCAAGAAAGCCGACGCGAGGGGCGTGCGCGTCACGGGTTCTGAGCTGGTGGGCCTGATCCCGCTGAAAGCTATGCTCGACGCGGGGAAGTACTTTCTGCGAAAGCAACAGCGGTCCATCGGCATATCCGACCGGGAGATCATCAAGATAGCCGTCAAGTCGCTTGGTCTCGATGAACTGCGTCCGTTCAACCCCGAGGAGAAGATCATCGAGTATGCCCTTGCCGCGGGTAGCAAGCGGAAACTGTTGGTGGACATGCCGCTGGCGTGCTTCGTCGAGGAAACCGCTTCAGAGTCACCGGCGCCGGGTGGGGGGTCCATCTCCGCCGCTGTGGGCGCCATGGGCGCCGCGCTCGGGACGATGGTCGCCAACCTTTCCTCGCACAAGCGCGGCTGGGACAACCGCTGGGAAGAGTTCTCCACCTGGGCTGTCAAAGGGAAACGCTATCACGACGAGTTGCTGCGACTGGTTGACGAGGACACCGATGCATTCAACAAGATCATGGATGCCTTCGGTTTACCTTGTGGAACCGATGCGGAGAAGGCGCAGCGCGATGCGGCGATCCAGCGGGCGACGAAGGAAGCCATCGAGGTCCCCTTCCGCGTCATGCAGAACGCCTTCGAAGTGATGGAGGTGATTCAGGCGATGGCGGAGTTCGGCAACCCGAACTCCGTCTCCGATGCCGGGGTCGGTGCCATGTGCGCCCGCCTGGCCGTCATGGGCGCCTACCTGAATGTCAAGATAAACTCCGGGGGAGTAAGCGACGAGCGGTGGGTCGAAGATATCCTCGCCCGTGGAAAGGAAATCGAGGATAAAGCGCTCGCGATGGAGAAGAACATCTTGGACACCGTGAACGGTAAGATGTGACATGCGAAGCCCACGCCCCGCGAAGCCCGGTGCGGCGGCTCATCCTCTGGGGCCCGTCTTGTATCGCGTTGCCGCCCGTAACAACACGAAGTCACGGCTGATTGCTGGGCTTGTGTTTCTGGGGTCCACATTCGTTTTATGTTTGGCGGCTCGCCTTCATCCGTCTCCCGTGGGTCTTGGGACACATGAACAGCTCGGCCTGCCGCCGTGCAGCATCATCATGATGTTCGGCTATCCTTGCCCGACATGCGGGATGACCACGGCTTTCGCGTACACGGTGCGAGGCGAGCTTGTCTCTGCGTTCGCCGCGCATCCCGGTGGGCTGGCATTGGCGTTGGGGACGATCGTGGCCTCCGCCGTGTCGCTCGGCGTCCTGATCACGGGGAAGGTCTGGGCGGTAAACTGGCATCGCGTCTCGCCTGCCAGCGTTACCGTAGCGGCCATCCTGATACTGGCAGGCGGATGGGCCTTCAAACTGGCGTGGGGGCTGATGAGCGGCGCGCTGCCGGTTGCCTGGTAGACTTGTGCCTCGGCACTTGTAACCGTGCTGGCGGCGCCTATCATGCGCTCTTCCGCTTCGGCCTGGTTCCCCGCGGCGCTGGCGGTTCGAAATGGAGCGCGGATGATGCCGATCCTACTGAGATGGACTAAACCTGCCGGTATACTCTCGCTTATAGTCGTGGCATCGTGCAATCTGCTTACCCCTCTCGTCTTCATCGGCGAGCACAAGAAGAGAGTATCCCCCGAGTTCGACAGGCTCGCGCGGAGCCGTGTAGCCGTCCTGGTCTGGACCGACCCAGCCACCCTGTTTGACTATCCCCATGCGCGTTTTGAGCTTGCCGCCTACGTGGGCGAGAAGCTGGCGGGCGAGATGGCCAAACGCTCGCAGAGCATTGAGCTGGTCGATCCGCGCGAAGTGGAGGATTATCTGCAAAGGGAGATTGACGCGCAGGTGAACCCCATGGATGTCGGGCATCACTTCGACGTCGACTACGTTATCTACCTTGAGATATTCCAGTTCCAGATCCGCGATCCGCAGACGCCCGAGTTGCTGCGCGGACGGGTCGATGCTTCCGTTACCGTACACGACATCCGCGCCGTCCCTGCGCGATCCGCCCGCTACGAGCTGACGCCCGTGAGGTGTACCTATCCAGAGCACGGGCAGATAATCCTGAACGCAACTAACGCCCCTCTGGTCAGACGCTCAACCTATCAGAAGTTTGCTGAACAGGTGTCCCGAAAATTCTATGAGTACACTGTTGATCTCTGAATCACACTGCTCGTGCCTCCGACGCCGGCAGAGGGCCGCTCCGCCGTTGAACGCCCCTCGTGACCAGGAACGGCGCAACAGACTGAGTGGTGCGGCATGAGTTGCCGGCGGCCCACGTTTCGTCCACGCGCATTCTCTACGGCCATCACACTTGTGGGTTTACTAGGGCCCACCGGATGTGGCTATACCGGGGGGAAGATCCTGTACATGCTGGGGGCAGGGCGTGAGCCGTTGATTGAGGCCGAGTTTCACCTGACGGACGGCCCGGTGCTCATTCTCGTTGATGACTTTGGTGAGGTTGTCGACTGGCCCGTCGCCAAGCGATACCTGGGCGGAGCACTGACCACCGAGTTGATCAAGCGGTCGGCTGCGAAGAAGATAATACCTCAACGAACGCTCGACGATCTCCGAGAGACGGACCCCGGCTTCGACAAACGAGGATGCCGAGAGGTGGGCCAACTTGCCGGGGCCGAGCAAGTATTGTGGCTTCAAGCACGTGATTTCCTGGCCAGTGAGAGTATAGACGACCTGTCGAACGCAGCCTATTTCTGCGTGACGGTGAAGGTGATCAACGTTCTCGAGAAAGAAAGGCCGTCGCGCGTGCGTCTGTGGCCGACAGGCAACGACGGGTATCAAGTCGTTGCTAGGCTGCCCGGGGATGCCGTCGCGCGACTGAAGACTCGAGATGCTATTTCCAAGGCGCTGGCTGAGCAGTTAGCGGCGCAGGTCGCGAAGCTGTTTTACGACCACCGCCGGAACGATTCCTGACGCCGGGATGGTCAACGTCTGCCATCTTTTCGACGATTCCGTGGGGTGGGAGCAACGTATCGGTGCATCCCAGTTGCTCGAGCATCTACCGCCCCAACGGTACAGCGTGAGCCTCGCAGCGTTTGACGCCGCTGCAGCTGCGGAGTTGCGAGGGCTCAACAGGCAGATAAGACATCTGGTCTGCCCAGGCGGGCTGACCTTGATAGCGGCCCCGTCGCTTGCACGTCTCACAACCCGGCACGGGATCCACATATTGCATGCATGGGGAGCCAAGGCGGCGTTGGCGGCCGGTGCCGTGCCGCACGCGGCTGTAGTGTGCGAACTGTACGACCCGCGATCCGCGAGGCGACACGTCAAATTGCTTCGGAGTATCGCAAGGCCCAAGGGCTTCGCCTTGGTTTGCGGCAGCCGGACAATCCTGAGCAGGCTGGTGGCGGGTGGGGTTCCGCCCGATCTGTGCACGGTGATACGCCCCGGCGTGGACTTCGCCGCGGTGAACAGACACCGTCGCACCGGATTACGAGATGAGCTGGGTATAACGCCGGGCGAGTTCGTGGCGGTGGTTCCCGAATCTGCCCAGTGCGATGACGACCTCGTTGATGCATTCCTTGCCGTCAAACTCACCGACGAAATAAGCCGGGAGAGGCTAAGGATCATCGTCCCGGGTGCGCGGCGCGGATCGCGGCGACTGGCAGCCTTCGCCGCCGCTCTGCCCGGCGACGACGTACTGGTGACCACCGGCTCCTGCTACCCCTTCGAGAAAGTGCTGTCGAACGCGGATGCGCTGATCGTCGCCGTCCGCGGTGACACGCCGACGACGGCCATTGCGTGGGCAATGGGTGCCAACGTCGGGATCATAGCCTCAGCGGTTTACGCAGTTGCGGAGTTGGTGGCCGACAAGCTCAACGGCCTTCTGTTCAAACAGGTGCACGGTGAGCGGATGATCAGCTCCATCGCGCGGCTCCTTCGCAATCGCACCGCCCTGGCGCGTGCAAGGGAGGCTGCCCGTGGTCAGGCATACGAAGTTTTTGGACTTCGGCGCTGCATAGAACAGCATATGCGCGTGTATGACAACGTTCTGGCCGGTGTCGCCCCCGGCGAGGGCATTGTGGACTCGGCGGTCGCCGGCTGACCGGCGCGTCCCCTGGTGCGCCGGTGTCAGACCGCCGCGCGTGTACCGCTCCAACTCGGCTCCTGACGCAGGTGGTGGCCGTGGGTCGCTCGTCGCTGTATCATCAAGGGGACGTTGCCGTTGGCGCGGGGCGAATCACATGAATATCATCATTGCCGGTGCGGGGGAAGTTGGTGCGCACGCTGCTGAGGTGTTGTCCTCAGACGGGCATAGAGTCACCGTGATTGATCTATCCCCGGAGCTGCTGCGCAGCCTAAGCGACAAGCTGGACGTGCGTGTCCTGGTCGGGCATTGCGCTCACCTTCACGTGCTGGAGGAGGCTGGGGCGAACAAGTGCGGTCTGCTGATTGCAGCCACCCAGAACGATGAAATCAACCTGCTCACTGCATACGTTGCCAAGGCGGTAGGCGCGCGGAAGACCATCGTCCGTGTTCACCATACGGCGAACTTTTCTCTTCGTGGGACACCTCTGGCCTCCAAGCTCGGCATCGATGAGTTCATATGCCCTGAGCACCTAGCGTCGCTGGCGATCGCCCGCACTCTTCGGAATCCCGGCTCCATTGCGTTGGAGGAATTCGGGCGCGGCAAGTTATTGATGCAGCGTCTGTGCGTGAACGCCGGTACCGTAATTACGGGGAAGAAACTCGCCGAGATCACCCTTCCGGCAAGTGCCAGGCTGGCAACGGTGGAACACGATGGGGTAGCTACAATAGCAGATGCCGGGACAACCGTGTCCAACGGTGATTTCGTCACGCTTATCGGCGAACGAGGGACGTTTGAATCGGCGCGCAAGATTTTCCAGAAGGGGAAAGAGAGGCACCAACACATCGCCATAATGGGCGAGACGTCGACGGCGGTCTGGCTCTGCAGAGCGCTGAGAAGCAGGATCTTCTCCGTCCGCCTGTTTGTAAGCAGGCCAGCACGCGCCGTGGAACTGTCTGAGAAGCTGCCACACGTCACCATTCTCGAGGCCGATCCCACTGATGTCGCCGTGTTCGCCGACGAGCACATCGAGCGGGCCGACGCTTTCATTGCGGCTAGCGACGACGACGAGCACAATATCCTTGGATGCGCCCAGGCCAAGGCGCTCGGAGTGAAAACGGTGATTGCCGTTATCGAACGGGCGAAGTACTTACACCTTCTCGAGCACGTGGGAATTGCCCACGCGTTCAGCCCGAGGGCTGTAGCCGTTGCCGCCATGCAACGCCTTACCTGGGTCGGACAGGTACGTTCTCTAGCGGTTTTTGCCGACGGAATTGCCGAGATCTACGAGATCACCCCCTCCGAGCGAGCCAAGGCATTAGGGCATGCACTTCGCGCGATCAAGTTGCCCGCCCGAACGATGATCGCCGCCATCCGCCGCGGAGACGACGTGTACGTACCGGGCGCAGAGGACACGATCACTGCCGGAGATACGTTCATCGCAATTGGACCACGCGGCATCGAGGATGACCTGCGGAAGCTCTTTGCAGCCAAATGACACTCGACCTGCGATCTACAGCCCGCCATCTCGGGTTTCTAGTACTCGTCCTTACGGTGTTCAATCTAGCCTTGGGTGTGTTTGCTGCTGCGGATC
>JBHHXS010000095.1:0-11810 GCA_046757145.1 Phycisphaerae bacterium
ACTAACCCCTTTCGCGCACTTCGCAGTGGAAGGTCGCATTGCGAGACAGTTGACGGTTATCGGTACGCTCCAGCATATCCCAGCCTGCCCAAGTTGAAGAGGCGTAGCTACCGCAAGTCCTATGCCGAGACCCTGCCGGTAAGGCCTATCTTCCGACCGGACGGAATGGACCTGGTTAGCGCATGCGCGTGGACCGTTGGAGCAGGCAAGGGGCTTGTCCCGCGCCACGATCTCTTGGAAGTACGCACGACTTTTATGGGACACGGGGCGACGTTGGAAGCCCGGCGGTTCATTGCTCCGGCACTTGCAAGACGAACGGCACCTGCCGCTGAGAGTCTACGTGCAGACAGGTGAGCCCATGAGCACACTTGTAGCGGGCAGGAGCGCTTGTCGCCGTTCCCATCCGCTCTCTCTCACTCGCACACGCCCCCGGGCATCAAGTCCGCCAAAGGTCTTTCAGAAAGGAATCCAAGCCGTCGATCCGGGTGGGCTCAGCGTCGTTACATTCGCCGTCGTCGTTGTCATCTACGGTCCGCCCGACACGCTCCTCAAACAGCCTACGCATGTCGTCGGGGATGAACCGCGTCAATTGAGCATAGCCGTACCTGTCACCCAGGCTGAAACGGCGGTGGTAGTAGCGCTGGGGGAAGTAGACGTACAAAAAGTCCTTCGCACGCGTCATCGCTACATAGAGGAGCCGTCGTTCTTCGTCGACGCCGGCCTGGCTTTGCACTGCCATGTCTGACGGAATCATGCCGTCGGCTGCGTGGATGATGTGGACCACCCTCCATTCACAGCCCTTTGCTGAGTGAATTGTACTTAGCGTAAGGTAGTCTTCCTCCAGATACGGCTTATCCGCCAGCTCGGACGTGGAAGTAGGTGGGTCCAGAGTCAGATCGGTGATGAACCGCCCGCGCGACTTGTAGCGTGCGGCTATGTGCTCCAACTGGTCCAGGTCGCGCAGACGGACAGGAGCATTCTCATACCTGCATTCCAGAATAGGCTTGTAAAAGCGGGCTATTCGCTCCACCTGAGCAGGTACCGGCAGTCGCACCGAGACCTGGGCTTCCGCTGACACGCCCGCCTGGTGCTGCCCCACCGCCAGTGATACTCCGCTGCAGTCAGCCAAGGCGTTACGCATGGCGCCGAACTCATGGCGTGCGGCGGGGGGCACCGCCGGGGGTTCGGCGAATAAACGGGCAAGCGGGGTATGTGCGCGAGAGCCGATATCGAGGGGCACGGCTCCGCTCGCCGCCGCCGTACTGCCGCCCGTTCGTGATGCGTCGCTACCGCTGCCTCCCTTCGATGTCTGCTTATCGCTACCGGCATTGAGATTGAGTGAGTTTATTATCCTCTGAGCCGTCCGCGGGCCGACCCCGCCCAGCAGTTGTAGCACGCGAAACCAGCTTATCCTGTCGAAGGGATTCTCGAGAATCCTGAGGTAGGCCAGTACATCCCTTATGTGCGCTGCCTCGGTAAAGCGTAAGCCGCCGAATTTGTGGAAAGGAATGTTGCGCCGCGAAAGATCAACCTCGAGGTCAGCGCTGTGATGGCTGGCCCGGAAGAGCACCGCCTGCTGCATCAACGGGATGCCTTCCTCCAGATGTGCCAGCACGTTGAGGCAGACTGCCTCGGTCTGGGCCGATTCCTCCTCGCAGTGCACGAGGACAGGCTTTTGCCCGGAAACGCGATCAGACCATAGATCCTTCGTATACCGCTCCCCCGCTTGCTCCATCACTGCGTTGGCGACCGTGAGGATCGGACCGGTCGAACGATAGTTCTGTTCCAGCGTGACCGTTGTCGCACCGGGAAAGTGCGTTGGAAAATCAAGTATGTTCCTGATTGTGGCTGCCCGGAATGAGTATATCGACTGGGCGTCATCGCCCACCACCACGATGTTGTCGTCCTTCCTGCGCATACCACGGAGGATCTGGGCCTGAACGATGTTCGTATCCTGATACTCATCGACCAGGATGTGGTTGAAGCGATCGGCTACTCTGCGCCCGACCCGAGGGGCGGACGTTAGCATCTTCCAGTAAAGCAGAAGGTCGTCGTAATCAAGCAGGTGGTTCTCCGCTTTGCGCTGCACGTAACGCTCGAATATCTGGCCCATCGCCTCCATGTCGTCGAGGCACCAGGGGAAGTGGCATTCCAGAGTCTCACGCAGCGGTCGCTGTGCGTTTACGGTGTGCGAGTATATCTTCGCCAGCGTCGCCTTTGCGGGAAACCGCCGGTCTCCCCCCGTAAGACCCAGATCGCTGCGAATGATGTTCATCATGTCAGCTGCGTCAGCTTGGTCGATCACTGTGAATTCGGGAGAAAGGCCGACGGCGCGAGCGTAAATACGCAGCAGGCGGTTGGCGACGGCGTGGAACGTGCCCCCCCACACCCTGTCAGTCGCTGCCCGCCCGGTGATGTGGCGGGCCCGGCGAATCATCTCTGCCGCGGCACGACGCGTAAATGTAAGCAGAAGGATGCCGTCGGGAGGCACGCCGCGGTCGATGAGATGGGCTACGCGACACGCAAGCGTTTTCGTCTTTCCCGTCCCCGCTCCAGCGATTACGAGTAGGGGGCCCTCGCCGTGCGTAACCGCCAACCGCTGAGCGGGGTTGAGCTCGTCTAACCACGCGGGCACCGCCCTTACCTCGTGTACCGTGTAATTGAGCGACTGCAGCGGCACCACGCCGCTACCGCAAGTCGGCACTAACCCCACCCAACGTTGAAAACCTCTATCCGCCCCTGCGACACCTCCCGCAATTCCGGTTCGCGGCGTGGACGCAGTGGATCAAAGGTCGCTTCCTCAAGGGTCGGTTACGCGGACGAGCCTTGTATCATCCCGCCTATAGCCTAAGACGCGCCGGGCTTGCGGGCGAAAACCTTCGCGCTCCAGATTTTGCCCGCCATAACACCTGCCAGGTCATGTCTAAGCGGCTCCGGCGCAGTGGACCCGCAGCGGCCTGCGCCCGTCCCGGACGTTGCCGGCAAGAACGCGTCACCCTCGCGCAACTCCGTTTCGATGAATCCGCGGAGCTGTGTCTCGTCGTAAACCAGGCGCTCCCGCACCTCGACATCCACCAGGCCGGCGCCCCGCAAGCCGCCAACGTATTCGTCCTCGCTTATCGCCCCTGCTACGCATGAGCTGTACAGGGCCGCATCCTCACGTACCCACGCGGGAAGATCGGTCACGACGATGTCCGATACCAACATGCGACCACCGGGTTTGAGCACTCGGGCTATCTCCGCGAAGACCTTGGGCTTCTCCGGCGATAGGTTGATGACGCAGTTGGAAATGACCCAGTCGACGGATTCCGAATCAACCGGCAGTTCCTCGATCAGCCCCTTGCGGACCTCGACGTTGGTCAGCCCGGACGCGGCGATGTTCTCCTTCGCCTTGGCGATCATTTCATCCGTCATGTCTATGCCGATGGCACGGCCGGATGGGCCCACCTTCTTGGCGGCCAACAGAACGTCGATCCCTGCCCCGGAGCCGAGATCAAGAACCGTGTCACCCTCCTTCACCTCCCCGAACGCAAGCGGGTTGCCACACCCGAACGAGTTGACCACGGCCTCCTGTGGCAGAGATGCCAGCTCCTCCCGAGAATACCCCGCTAGCTTGGCCACTGCTCCCTTTTGAACCGGAGAGCAGCAAGGACCGCTGCCGGGTGAGACGGAGCACGCCGCCCTGCTGTAGACCTCGGACACGTTCTCGCGGATTTGCTGGGATCCCTTCATCACTGATTATCCTCGCTTTCTTCGAAATCGTTCATCGTCCGGCGCCGTGCAGCCCTCTTGCCACACGCCTCCAGGGCTTCAGCCATCACCTTTAGCGTTCTGACGATCTGTTTGAAACGTACTGAATAGTAAACCCTGTTCCCTCGCTTCTGGGCATCGAGGATTCCGGCATCTCGGAGCATCGCCAGGTGCCGCGACACCACCGACATATCGCACGGGCACGCGCGGGCAATCTGGCTCACGGTTCTGGGCTCGCCGGCTTCAGCAAGACACATGAGCAGGCTGGCGCGCCGGGGGTCGCACAGCGCCTTGAAAAACCGCGTGTGGAGGGCCTCCTCGATTCCGCAACGCTGATCCCCCGGCCTCACGAGCTTGTTGTGCTGTTTGCTTATTTGCGTCACAAAGCAATTGTTGCCGACGATGGGTAGAGCGTCAAGGCCACAAAACGGATGAACACACAGCCCTGAACCGCTCCCGAAGATGAAGCACGGCTGCAATTGGTGGCCGCGTCGGCGATCGCAGTGCCACTGACTCACGCGTCTCGGTCGCGTGCCCCTACGCACGGCTAGCCCCGGACCCACTGGCAGAAACCCGGCAATCACTCGGCGTTGCTGGCGCCCAAAAGGTCGTGTTACGAATGGGAAAGCAGACATGACGCGGATTCGCTCTCACAGTGCTGCATAATCGGACGCCTGCTGCTGCTAAGCATTTGTGTAACAATAGATTACAGTATGTAATGTATTGTGAGATAGTTATGGTGAATCGTTGACTCAATGATGTCTTGAAGGTATAAGGCGAGCGTCGCCGGTAGCACGTGGAGTGGAGTACTGTTCATCGGGCGTAGTGTGGCGCGATGAGAGAGTTGAGACTTGCGGCTTTCTTTAGCCGTGGCGGACTTCCGGGATCGACCATTTGTTTCGGTCCCGGAAGTTTTTTGCGCGCAGAGGTGGCTGGCGGCAATGTAAAAGTGTTCACGCGTACCGGCGGCGCTGAATGACGTGTCGACTCATAACGGGCGACGCGAAGAGGGACGACGGGATGGTCAAACAGGCCGAATCACCTGCGACTATGCAGACCGCAGTAGTGCTGCGCAACAACCGTATATGTCACGAGCATTGCTGTTTGACTCTTGGTGTTCCCACGTTTGCCGCTGCACGCCCCGGGCAGTTCGTACATCTTGCGAGAGTCGCGGATTGCGCTGCGCACTACGCACTAGCGGGCACGTCCGGCTTTGCGGTGAGTGAGTCCTGGGTTGCCGATTGCCGGGCGCCGTTGCTCCGCCGTGCGTTCAGCATAGCTGCATTGCGCCCGCATGCCGACATGGTCGAGATTGATTTGATCTACCGGGTTGTCGGGTCGGCCACACGCTGGATGGAATCGCTCAGCAAAGGCGATAACGCAAGCATAGTTGGTCCACTGGGTAACGGCTTCGCCATCTCCCGGGGCAAACCCGATGCCTATTTGGTCGCTGGTGGCGTTGGTCTTCCACCCATGCTCTGGCTGGCGGAGGAATTACGGCGCGCTGATCGCAACGTTGTGGCCTTTTGCGGCGGACGAAGCGCCAATCTCCTCGCAGTGACCTTCAACGCGGGAGTTGATCCGGATAGGCACGCGATGGTTGCGATGCACTCGTGCGTCGAGTTCGCACGATACGACGTACCTGTCGTGATCAGTACTGACGACGGTTCGTTGGGCTATCACGGGCACATCGGGGCAGCTATGGTCGCGTATTACCAGGCGAATCCTACACCGCCAAACGGGTTGGTTGTCTACAGCTGCGGCCCGGAACGCATGATGCGTTTTGTGGCGGAGTACTGCATGGGCAAGGGCATCGAATGCAACGTGTGCATGGAACGCTCGATGGCATGTGGCACCGGTACGTGTCAGTCGTGTGTGGTGCCCGTCCGCGACGAATCCGATGCCCAAGGCTGGGGCTACCGCCTCTGCTGTACTGACGGTCCGGTCTTCGACGCGCAGAGCGTAGTGTGGGGCTCAGTAGCATGAAGCTTGTACGCAGTCGGAGGGGTCGAGACGGGTCGTCTGAACGGCTGGGCAGCGTGCAGCGCCAGTAGTGCGGCAACAGGTGGGGGAAACACTCGAGACCCAGGTGGAATCAGGGTCGGCCGCGTCTGCCGCTACGGCGCTTCGGACCTTGCTTTGTGGATTTGCCGGACTGTGCGCCGGCGGCTTCGCGGAGCTCCTCCAGGTTGATTTGCTGAGTCACTTCGAAGCGGCTGCGCATGATATCAAACCTGTAAACGTTCAACTTCTGCTGTGTCGCATCGATCACGAATAGTAGCTCCTCGTCGTCGGTCGACACCGTGCCTACAGTCGCTACATAATCCCCGGTGCTGGCAGTCATACCTGATGCCATCGCGGGCTCAGGTCTGCTGTGGATGATGACAATGCCCACAATGAGTATCACGGCAGTGGTCGAGAGAACACCGATAGTCAAGTCCTTGGGATCCATTACCGAGCCTTTCTGTCAACACCGATGGCGGAAGCCTAATCCCGCTGGAAATCCTGCTTGAGATCACGAAACGCAATCGGTTCATAGCGCCTGCGATCTGTCCGAGAGGGACTCAGCGCGTACAGCTTGCGATCACCGCGGTTAAGCAAATAGAGAATGTCGTAGTTCTGCCCCTCAGCCTTGGCGGTGACAGCAAGCCAGTCCCCGGGGCGCCCCGCAGGACGCTGCGCCCGCGCCGCAGGAAGCGAATAGCCGCCGACGAGCAAAACTGCCAGCAGCAGGAGATTGATACCGGCGAGAAACATGATCAAGGACCGTTTGTCAAACACAATGGATCTCCGTAGTGAGTGGACAGGCCGGGCCCAACCGGTGCCGTGCAGACCATTGCGAGCGACGCCATCCGCTAAGAGGCGTCCGCTCCATCATCCCAGGTGCGAGCGCTTCGGGTTGAGGAAGCCCGCTACGCATATCACGATCACTATACCGACAGCAACCGCCCAGGGAAGCCATCCCCGCCCCTCTCCGGGCAAACGTCCCGGCTCTTGTGCCACCGCGACGGGGAGTGACAGTTGAATCACAGCACCGCAAATCGACGCGATGAGGCCGCGCCGGCCAACGGAGACACTGTCCGCCCTCCAGCGGTCGCCCGATCGCTTGACCGAGTGACCGCGCGCCGCTGTGCGCTGTCCTCCCAAGGCAGCACAAGCAACCGGCGCATGAACCCGGCGCTTGCGCCTGGGGCTACCATCGGTCGCGCCGGATCGCTCGCATTGATTCAGCAGCACACACTTACTCATGCGTGTGATTATATGGGGGCCACGCCGAGCGTAAAGCCCTCGAGACCGACAGTTGTCCACCGCCCTCCGCCGATCGCGGCCTCCCTACGCCTCGTCGATGGGACGGATCAACTTGCGGAAGGCGGGCGTCGGAAGCGAGACGGTTCCCCACTTGGGAGAGCGTGTCCGGGCGTGAGCGACGTAGTCGTTCGCCGATACCCAGGCGAAGGTGTATTGCCGCCCGCGCAGCGTGTGGACTTGAGGAGGCAGCCGGCCGCCCGAAGTGCCATCAAGCCAGTACGCGAACACGAACACCGGCTCGAAGCCGGATCCGAAGACTCCCTCCCACTCGCGCAGGCCCTTCAGATCGTCAAGCGTCACCCAGTTCTCCCAGTACCGTTTGCCGTGTTTCCGCTCGTAGGGGAACTTGCGACCCTTCACGTCCACCAGCCACGCCGTCAGCCCGGGCCGGTACACGATGAAGTCGAACGACTTGATCCGTGCCCCGGAGAAGATCGCCTTCTTCTGTTCATTCACGGGAATGTAGGGCCAGCCGCGCGACCGGACGTAGTCCTCGAAGGCTGCCTCGTAGTGGTTATGACGTTGGGCCATCTCGGATCGCCCGATGTAGGGACAAGGTGCCGACGCTAGGTCTCGCTGGACCGTCCGCTCGGCGAGTTATGGCTCAATAGCATCCGTACAAGCTGTTGACTCGCGGCCCGTCGGGCAGCGAGCCTACGGTGTGTCGACGACCACCGACGCTTCGTGCCGTTGTCCGGACACATCGTGAATCGTCAGAGTGACCTCCGTCGTGCCGGTTGGGTTCAGTTCGCGTGCTTTAGGACGATACCGAACGTGGTAATACCCATCGGGCTCGGGACCGGCAAGAATGAACCCCGGCCTCCCCGGCTTGTCTACATAGACGGACGTCGTCGAGCCGTCGGTCCGACGAATGCGCATCACCCCTGTTTCAGGGTCAAGCTCGTCCGCCGGGCGCGGCATAATCAACTCGATCGGAGCTTCATACACGGTCAGCGTAATCGAATCGGTTGCGACCTTCTTGTCGCGTGTTTCATAGGGGCTGTCACTCTCAAGCCATTCCCCACGTATCTTCATGAAGTCGCGTCCACCGCGCTGCAGATAAGCTGAAGCCGTTACCCGGACCCTCTGGCCAGGTGCGTACCGGTCGAAGGGGAGCGTGAAGCGAAAGCAACCGCGGACATCCGGCGTGGTTTCCGTGCGTTCACCGCCCACGGTTGCCACACAGTAGTCCGCCAGGCCCAACGGAGGTACGAAGCGCCCGAGAGCATCTACAAGGACCAACTGAAACTCTACGTCCTCTCCGACGTGAACCATCTGTCGCTTTGCCATCGACCATCGAGCTTGCGGTGGGCGCGGGCCGGTCGATGACGCCAACGATGCGGAGTAACAGCCGCAGGGCACCGTGGCAGTGAGTGCCAGCACGACAGCTTCGGCCAGGCTATTCTTGTCACGCGTGCACGACCACATTCCGTTTACTGTGTTGGTGCCTTCCGTCCCGCCTTTTGCTGCTTGCTCGTTGAACGCCGCGCGTCCGGAACAAGCTTCTTACCCGTTCTCTGTTCGTAGTAGGCTTGAACCTGCTTGGGGTGAGTGAAGTATCGATCGTACCCGTTTGTGCCCCCGACGTAGTCGCATCCCCCCGGTTCGTAGTCTCGACATATTCGCGGTCTGGACGCATAGATCGTGCACATGTTGTCGCTACCGAGATTCCTGCAACGCGCCTGGAACTGTATGTACCAGTCTCCGTCTTCAACGAACACGCTGATACCCTCGTGCATCAAGTACCATTGGATGTCGTCGTAGTCTTTCCGGGAGCGTGGTTTGTCCAGAGGCACCGCCACGTAACGGCAGCATGCCGCAGTGCAGTGCTCACATAGAATTGAACCCATGAGGTTTATCTCGTGCTTCGTCTTGCCAACCGCACGTCGCCGAAGGATTATACACTACGCTGATACTGAGAGCCAATCGAAAGCTGTGCGGTGTGATCGCATGAGAATAATCGGCGGTGTCTGGCGCTCGCGATGCCTCGTTCGGCCTTCGTCCGCCACCACCAGGCCCGTGCCCGACCGCGTCAGAGAGGCGATCTTCGATATGCTGGGGTCGCACTACGACACGCCCGGTGCGTTGCCCGCCCTCCGCGTTGCGGATGTCTTCGCGGGAAGCGGGTCGATGGGCCTCGAGGCACTGTCTCGAGGCGCGGGCTCGTGTTGCTTTTTTGAGCGGAATCGTGCAGCCCTCGATGCTCTCAGAAGGAATCTCACGGCATTGGCTGTTGGCCCCGAAGCCAGGATTATCGCGCGCGACGCCTGGCGCGAGGCGCTGGAGAGCCCTGACGCGTGCTGTTTCGACCTCGTGCTCCTTGATCCTCCCTACGCCGACTCTGACGATGCAACCCCCGACGGTGCCGTGACCCGATACCTCACGAATCTCGCCAGGCTTCATGGAGCAAACCCGCTCGTAGTGCTGCATCATCGTGCACGGGTGCAGTACAGCGCCCCGAGCGACGAGGCATGGAGCGTTCTCAGGCAGCGGACTTTCGGGAGCAGCGGGGTGACGTTCTTCCAGTTATGACTGCACGACGAGGCACGGCTTGGGACGCGGCAATTCACATCATACGCCGACTGCGCGAGCACGGGCACGTGGCGCTGCTTGCCGGTGGATGCGTCAGAGACAGGCTTCTAGGACGTGAGCCCAAGGACTATGACGTAGCTACCGACGCCACACCGACACGCGTAGCGGACATCTTCCCGAGGGTGCGACGAGTTGGCGCAAAGTTCGGCGTCATGCTGGTTCGTAAGTACAACCACGACATCGAAGTGGCCACCTTTCGAGCCGATGGGACTTACAGTGACGGCCGCCGCCCGGACCAGGTCGTGTTCGGCACGGAACTACAGGACGCTCAGAGAAGAGATTTCACGATTAACGGCTTGTTCCTCGATCCCGTAGCAGATCGGGTGATAGACCATGTCGGCGGGCGTGCGGACTTGCAAGCGCGTCTTATACGCACGATAGGCGATCCGCACCGGCGCTTCGCGGAGGACCATCTGCGGATGCTGCGTGCAATACGCTTTGCTGCCCGCCTGGACTTCACTATCGACCAGGCGACGTTCAGTGCTATTGAGCACAACAGCCGCAACCTGCAATCCATCAGTGCGGAGCGTGTGTGGATGGAACTTGAGGCCATCCTGACAGCGCCGTCACGGGAGAAGGGTTGGGACCTTCTTTGCCGCACCGGGCTGCGCGCCTATCTGGCGTCAAAGTGGAGCGCCGACGGGCGGGACGATGCGGCTGTCCGGCGCCGCCTGGCGCTGCTGCCGGACGAGGTGATCGATCCCCAGCTTGCAATGGCGGCAGTATTACGCTCGCGCGGACCCACCGGCGCGAAGGACATATGCGCGGCACTACGGCTCAGCAACAGGTTAGCCAACTCAGTTGTTTGGCTTGTTCGGTCGCTACCGGTCGTTCGCGATGAGCAGGCGCTTGAGCTGGCTGACTTGAAGATGCTTATGGCTGACGAAAACTGGGACCTACTGCTTGAGTTGCTCCACACAGACCTTCGTGCGGAGGCGGCGGACACGACGCCGTATCATCTCGTTGTCGCGCGTGCCGCCGCCATCGCCCCAGCCGACGTCGCGCCGCGGCCGCTGGTGGACGGCGACGACCTCACCGCTGCCGGTGTTCCGCAAGGCCCGTCGCTGGGCCAGCTTCTCACCCGGCTTTACAGAGCGCAACTCAACGAGGAGATCTCCACGCGGGAGCAGGCGATGGGAATAGTCCGGGCTCAACTAGATTCAGGCCTGCGGTGACCCGCCGCCCAGCGCTTCGATGCGGTGCTCTACGCTGTCAATACTCGTCACCCGTAGCCCGAAGTTCTCTCCCACCTTGACCGCATATCCGCGCCCTATGGGTTGGCCGGAAACGCATAGGATCAGTTCCGCATCGAACGGAACGTCGAATTCGATTATCGTCCCAACCCTGATCGACAGGATGATCTCAACTGCGAGATTGCGCTCCGCCAGCGTGACGGTGACCGGAAGAGCCAACCCGAGAATCCTGCGCAGATTCTGCTCGGGTGCACTCTCAAGCCCGGACGAAGCACTCTGACGCCGAGTGAGCGACGTACCCACCGCTTCCTCTACCGGCATCGCAGGCGCTGCAGCCGTGGCTTCGGCACGCTGGATGAATAACGTGTCTCCGGTGGCTCTCGGCGTTGTCATCGTCTACCTGCAAAAGGCGCAAAAACAGCGCAGGCCTCTACCCCCTTTCCACTTAGTACATCGACATATTCACGACCGAATGCTTACTGGTTATTCCGAGAAGTGCCCGCCACGCACGAAACTCCGCCACCGCCACCGCTTGCCGACAGGAGCGACAGCTGTGTCGGCGCCGTGGGGCATCGCCCGTCGGGCAGCATGGCCGTCGGCCTGTCGCTTTGCTTCCCGCGTCGGCAAAGCACTACGCTGGCGCGCTTCACGACCCCATGCGACGGACGCCCCCGTTCATCCCCCCTTGCTGTGGGGGAAAGAGATGGGGAGGACGTTCTCCGCTTGAAAGGTAGGGGCTATTGGGGCAATCACCGGGGCACCGCCCTTGATACTTAAATGTTACTCTATACGTCGAATGAGAATACAGGCGTTATGCCCCCCGAACCCGAACGAACTGCTCAGGGCGATACGAACCTTCCGGTCGCGGGCATTCTTTGCACAGTAGTCAAGATCACACCGGTCGTCAGGCGTTTCAAGGTTGACCGTCGGCGGTACGACCGACCGCTGCAGGGCACGGACGGCGGC
>JBHHXS010000096.1:0-11448 GCA_046757145.1 Phycisphaerae bacterium
CGCTACGAATCAAATCCTGCAAGCGCATCAGCCCCTCCAGCGACGCCTCCGGGCGAGGCGGGCAACCCGGCACGTAGATGTCCACCGGAACGACCAAATCCACACCCTTCACAACGTGGTACCCGTGCTTGAAGTAGGGCCCACCACCGATCGTGCAGGCGCCCATCGCCATCACATACTTAGGCTCCGGCATCTGGTTGTACAGGCGTTTGAGCCGGGCCGCCATCTTGTAGGTCACCGTACCCGCAACGATCATCAGGTCGGATTGGCGCGGCGACGCCCTAAAAGCCCCCGCCCCGAAACGGTCGATGTCAAACCGCGACGCCCCAACAGCCATCATCTCAATCGCGCAGCACGCCAGGCCGAACGTCATCGGCCAGATGCTGTTACTCCGACCCCAGTTGATTGCCCAGTCGAGTGAAGTAACCAGCAACCCTTCTTCGAAGCGATTCTCTATCCAACTCATGCGCTTAAGACTCTTGCGGAGTGCTGGCACGCACCCACGTTAGATACCCCGATTTCCATTCATACATGAAGGGGATCGCGATAAGCATGAAGAACACGAGGAAAGCCCAAAAGGCCGGTGCCCCCATATCCCTGAACACAACCGCCCAAGGCCAGAGCAGTGCGATCTCGACATCGAACACGATGAATACGAGGGCTACCGTGTAGAACCGCAGGTCGAACTGCACCCAGCTGGCTCCGATCGTCGGCTCACCGCATTCGTACGTGGCGCCCTTCTCCGGATGCGGAGTCCGTGGACGCGTCAGCCAACCCAGCATGAGTCCCCCGAACGCAATCGCGAACCCCGCGGCTAGAAACAGGAAGATGCCCAGTACCAACTCCACATTCGTGCCCGCATGAGCGGTGGAATGTACCGTCAGCGGCAAGGCTCCTACAACTGGATGACCCGCTGCAATCGCCCAGGATATCACAACACCTTCTCCAGATGGCGCGACTCTCGCCCCATCGTACAGCTACCACGTATCCTTATGGCCACCGCGCGGTGCACACGGTTGGCCACGCATCAGCGGAAACCAGCTTCCCACAGTGTACGCCGCCAGCGCTGCTACATCACCATACCATGTGGCGCACGCCTGCAAGCCGTGTTCCACCCTCGGACGCCGGATCCGCAGGACCACCGCGCTCCCCGTCCGGCGCGTGAGCTTGCACACTATTTCTTCTTGATGGCCATCTTCTCTGGATCGAGCGCGTCGAGCATGGCGTCTCGGCGTACATCGCCCTGTTTGCTCAGCTTGTCGTGCGAATGAGCGAACTCGACCCATGACTGCTTGCGGTCATGCACCCAGCCAGGCGTTTTGTCTCTCTGCATCCACAGCGGGCGCGGGGTCTGCAACCCCTGCTTGGCGAGTTCGGTGAATTCGACAATCATGTCCTCACGCGTGTATCCGGACAAATCATGGACGTTGCCCATGTGGATACACTCTGTCGGGCAAGGGTCGACACACAACGCGCAGAACATGCACTTGGCATAGTCGATGGCATAGCGCGTCATCGCACCGCCCTTTGCGATGCCCGTCTGCTTGTCCAGCTTGCGCGGACCGCTCTTCTCGATATAAATGCAGTCCACGGGGCACGCCTTGGCACACATGTCGCAGGCGATACACTTCTCAATCTCGAAGAAGTGGAAACCCCGGTAGCGCGGCATCAGAGCTGGAGCTACATCCGGATACTGCAAAGTGATCGTATTAGCGAAACAATACTTCAACGTCACCCGCATTCCCGCCAGGATCGTCAGCAGCGTTTGCTTTATGTCGTAGAAGTAAGCGCCGACTCTGCCGTCTTCCATACCGAAACCACCGGTTCCCTGATCCGATCAGGTGCGTCTCAAACTCGCAGCGCGTAGGTACGCCCCCACGGTTGTGGATTCTAGAGGCGTCGCGCACCGCGGGCAATGGGCACCGGAAGCACAAGAGACCCGGTGATAACGCCACCGCATTATCCCGAACCGCTCATTGCTCTGCCGACGCCCGGGGCCCCTCGTCAATCCGCATAGTCGTCGAGCAGGCGAAGTCGCAGCACGTTCAGCGCCGTCTTGCACGCGCGGTCGCGGATCTCACAACGAGTCAGATGCTCTCCAAAGAGGAAGCGTCGCACCTCAACACCGCCAGCCTCAGCCAGCCCGATATAGACCAGTCCCACCGGTTTGTCTGGAGTAGCGCCGCCGGAGGGCCCAGCTATGCCGGTAATGGAAAGGGCATAATCGGTACCAGCGCGGAGTCGGCATTGTGAAGCCATCGCCCGGGCAACGTCTTCACTCACGGCCCCGCACCTCTCGATCAACGCTGCATCTACCTTGAGCAGATCGACCTTCGCCTCGTTGGCGTAGGCGATCACCCCTTGCCGAAAGTACGCACTGCTGCCGGGTACGTCGGTCATCTGCTTGGCAAGCAGACCACCAGTGCACGACTCGGCGGTGGCCACGGTCCTGCCCTCGCGCAAGAGGAGGCCGGCAACGCTTTGCTGCAAAGTCTCCTCGCCTTGGCCGAATACAACACGTCCCAGCCTGTTGCGGATCTGCGATGCTATGTCCGCCAGACGGCTTGCCGCCTCCGTCTCGTTCTTGCCGCGGGCATGGATGTGTACCGTGATCACTGCCTCCGAGGCAGTCGTACCGACTGAGGCAATACCGCCCTCACCCATCAAATCGCCCAGGATCTCACCCAGTCTGGCCTCGCTGATTCCGTAGCACTGCAGACGGGCGCTCCCGGTCTTCTTCACGCGACCGCGTCCCGGCAGTGCCGGCGCCACTGCACTGTCGAACATCGCTTGCATTTCAGCCGGCACACCCGGCAGGGCGAAGAGCTGCACGCCCTCTCGTCTGAAGCCGATTCCCGGCGCGGTGCCCCGTGAATTCGCAAGTACGCGACACCCGGCAGGGATGAGTGCCTGTGCCAGGTCGGATGCGTGCGGCTCCCGCCGCCAACGCCCGAACATCGTTCGAAGCTGGGCAAGAGCTTCCGGGTTCTCCTCAAGCGGTCGCCCGATCGCCTCGGCAATGGCATGCCGCGTCAGGTCGTCCGGTGTCGGACCCAGACCGCCGCTGACGATCACGATGTTCGACGTATTAAGGGCGGCACGGAGCGCGTCTTTGATTCTGCCTCTGTCGTCTCCGACGGTGACATGTTCGGCGACGTCGACGCCCTGCTCGGTAAGCTGCGAAGCAAGCCAGGCAGCATTCGTGTCCACGCACTGGCCCGTTGTGAGCTCTGCCCCGACGCTGATGATCACTCCATTCATTATCGTTCAGCGTACCAGACCCCCTCGCAAACACCAGGGGCGTTCGGTAGCCTGTACCCCAGCAGTGCGATATAGTAAACCACTCTCGACGTGTCCGCTCGATTGCGATGGCTCACGCCATGGCTGATGTGACGGAATAGGAATGAGTGCCCACACGCGATCAACGCCCATCCGCCGAAGGCGTAACGCTACCGTGCGGATACTGTTCACCTGTGTTGGACGCCGCGTGGAGCTCATCAACGCGTTCCGCCGCGCTGCCGACCGCCTGCGCATTAAGCTCACCGTCCACGGCGCGGATGCGTCGGCTTTGTCCCCGGCAATGCATCTAGTGGACAAGGCCCATGTAGTCCCTGCAATAGGAAGCGGGCGCTACATAAGGGCCCTCAAGAACCTCGTCCGCGATACCGGCATCGACCTGCTGGTGCCGTTACTGGACCCCGAGCTGCCATTGCTGGCGGCCGCCGCCACTCAGCTTCGTGACCTCGGTTGCACCGTCCTGGTATCGACGGAGTCCGTCGTGCAAACCTGTGCCGACAAGCTCGCTACGTACAGGCTGTTGGAAAGAGCCCACATCGACACGCCAAGGACCTGGACCTGGACCGAGGCAACCGACCGGGCAACCCACCGCTTCCCCCTCTTTCTTAAGCCCAGGCGTGGAAGTGCTGCCACCGGTGACTACACAGTACGAACGGAAGACGAGTTGCGTACCTTCGGCCTGCGCGTGCCCGATCCAATCGTGCAGGAGTTTGTCAGCGGCCAAGAGCACACGCTGGACGTCTACACGGGCTTTGACGGCAGACCACGTTGCGTCGTCCCGCGTAAACGACTGGAGGTCAGAACGGGTGAGGTCAGCAAAGGGCTTATCGTGAAGGACCCCACCATAATGGCCGTGGGAATGCACGTCGCACAGGCACTTGACGGTTGCCGCGGCGTGATCAACGTCCAGTGCATCGTCACCCCCAAGGGACGGATACGAGTCATCGAGATCAATCCACGATTCGGCGGAGGAGTACCGCTGTCGATACACGCGGGGGCCGACTTTCCCAGGTGGATTCTCTCGGAATTCCTGGGTAAGCGCGTACGCATAAGCCCGACCGCCTTCCGTGACGACATAGCTATGCTGCGCTATGATGAATCGGTATTCGTTCCTCACGCGTCGAGACTGTGCTAGTGTCGACCTCGTTTCCCCCTGCTGTTGTGTTCGACCTGGATGACACGCTGTACCCGGAGCGTGAATACGCGTTCAGTGGGTTCGACGCCGTTGCCGCCGCCTTCGAGGATCAATTAGGTGACCGCAGGGAGACAGCGGCACTGATGCGGCAGCTCTTCGATACCCGGTATCGCCACCAGGTGTTCGACACGCTGCTCGCCCGCCTGAGTGGCAGTCCGCGGGGCTTGCACAAGCAACGTGGCGGAGCCGAGCTTGTCCAGCACATGATTCGCACATACCGCGAGCATACCCCGAGGATAGCGCTGCATTCCGACGCCGACGCCCTCCTGTGCCGCCTCCGCAACTCCCCCCATAAGCTGGGCTTGATAACCGACGGACCCGCACAAGTACAATGGGCGAAAATCGACGCACTGGCTCTGCGCACCTGCTTCGACGCGATCATCCCTACGGACGAATTGGGGCCGGCGATGGCCAAACCGAATCCCCGCGCCTTCGAGCTGATGGCCCGTCAACTTCGCACGCGCGCGGACCGATGTACATACGTGGCCGACAATGCCGGCAAGGATTTCACCGCCCCTAACGCCCTCGGCTGGACGACCATCCACATCAGACGCGCCGACGGAATCTATCGCAATAGCTCGCCAGCCGAAGGCGGCGTACCACGCCACGTCATCGATACGCTGGATGAACTTGATTCCCTGCTGCCGCTCTGACATTTCAGCACAGCCCGACGTGCTCATAGTGACACGTGACCACAGCACACCGGCTGCATTGCGCGGACACAATAGCTGGCATCCCGTACCCGTCCTTCATGTGTCCTTCACGTGCAAGCCTCACTGCGTGACGGCCTGACGACGTGACGGCGTAACGCGATTCGCGGAGAAACACTGTCTTCATGGCGGATGGGACCGGTGCCAAGCGAAGTAGCTGTTGCCCTCACGCTTGCGCATGCCGAGCGGCTGCACAAGTACGATGCCTGAAGTCCCCGGACCCACCCACCGGCCTTCGTCACACCGTTCTTCGAAACCGCGCTACAGGCTTGTGCACAGACCTGATCGACAGACCGCTGCTGGTGATGCGGCTAACGCCGCGCCTGCCCCTTGTGCAATGTCAGGCCGAGGCTATAAGCCCGCGAGAAGCTCGGACACTTGAAGCCCCAGAGAGTTGCTGATTCGCGCCAGAGCCCAGATCGAGGCGGCGTTCTTGCCTAGTTCCACCTGCGACAGTTGCGATGTCGTCAGGTCCGTGCGGTCAGACAACTGGCGAAGGGTAAGATTCTGGCTAAGTCGATGGCTGCGGATCCGTTGCCCGATGAGTTTGTTGAGCTCGCCCTCATCAGTGTAGATGATGCCCATTCGTTGGCATGCCCGATCAACTGCGGCGACCAGCTCTTCTTGCTTGAACGGCTTGGCGATGTAGTCACAGGTACCGCGGCGCATCGTTTCCGTTGCGCTGTCGAGATCAGGATAAGCGGTCATCACGATGCAGCTCATCCGAGAGTCGATCTCCTTTAACTGCTCAACGACCTGCACGCCGTCCATCTTCGGCATTCGCAGGTCGATCAGCGCGATCTGGAATGACTCCTTTGCAGCAACCGCGATCGCCTCGTCGGGATCGGTGAAGGTGCGCGGGCAATACCCGTGGTCCTCCAGGAGTAACCCCACCGTCTTGCAGATGGAGGGATCGTCATCGATAACCATCACTTTGACGTGGTGTCGTACTGCCATGTCATTCTTCCTTGATTATGGCCAGTGGATGCTGCTGGCACCACTGACCGCGGTGCCGCGTAAACTAGTTCCGGAATCCCTAGATCTTGCCAGCAAATGGATCGCATGTGGCGCGTGGGCCTGGGATCGTGCCCGGCCTTCAGAGGTCGTGTGACTGAACACCTCGTCATCCTCAAAAAGCAGTATCTCGACGCCGTCCTTCACGGTCGCAAGACGGCGGAATGCCGTCTGTCCCGGTACAGACGCCCACCCTACGGCGTGGTCGCGGTCGGAGATCGACTCTGGCTGAAGCAGAGCAGTGGCCCGATAAGAGGAACCGCCACCGTCAGCAGGGTCGAGTACTTCCACCCACTGCCCGAAGCAAGACTCACTTATTTGAGGCGTCGCTATAGCGCATCACTTCAAGCGGACCCGACGTTTTTCGACAACTACCAACACGCCCGCTACGCCACCTTGATCCACATTCGTGAAGTTCGTCCCATCGAACCCGTCCGCCTGAACCGGAGCGGGCGGTACGCGTGGATCGTGCTCGCCGCTTCACCAGTGCCACCCAATGGACACTTACAACGTCATCCGCAGGAGTCCACACGCAGGAACCCTGTGCGGCCACCGCTGTCTCCCCCACCTTCCAGCTCAACCCGGCGGAATAGTACTCAAGGCGTAACACGCCTTCAAGTCAAAAACGACGAAAACGCCCGGCGCGACGGCTGATACGGTCACACATGATAATCACTGCAAGAATTACATGGATACTCATGTTAGACAGTACATGCTTTAACACGACGCGTGCGACGGTCGCGACGTGGCCGAAAGTGCAGAGCCGTTCACGGCAGGGCGCGGTAACGAATGGGCCGACCCACCCGCGGATTTGTAACCTGGTGGTCAGGGGGCGGCCTCAAGGTCAACGAGCGAAACTCGCAGCCGCTCAGCGTCATCGCGCGTGATCAGGAAGACGGCATCGCTGTCGTCCACTGTGGCATAGTGCCCCTTTTTGGGGTCACGCTGGCACACGTCGCGGGCGACGCGGAGGGTGTGAGCGGTGCCGTCGTCCAGTGTGACGGTAACCGAGTTGTACGCGTCGGCCAGGCCAAAAGCCGACAAGTCGGCTCCGTTGTGGGTTACGTAGCGTTCGGTTTGCAGGTCTCTTAGTTGTAGAAGCAGGTTGTCGACTTTCTTCGGGTCTAGCGGTAGATCGGGCTCCGCCTTATAGATCCACTTGTCGGCATCCCTAATGAACGTATGAGCCACATCACCCTGCGTAATGGAAAACTCCCTGGCTGAGGATGCGTCGAACGTCATTATCTCACCGGCGCGGTACTCTTTAAGCAACTGATCGAAGAAGGTCTTGTTTACCTCGTAAACCGTCTGGCGATCATCGCGCTTGGCGTAGAATCTGCCGTCGTGCGCCGTGACCAACAGTTGCAGCGACTCGGCGGGCGGCTGCACTTCCACGGGCACGACTTTGTCGCCGTGCTCGGTTGTCGCATCCTCAGCCGGCGACTGGGATTGCGCAGACGATTCCGCTTCAGCGCTGCCGTCCTCCTTCTCGCCCGTGGATTCATGGGCTTCAGCCGGCTCGAAGCGATACTCGACGGGGGGTCTGTAGGTCAGTGTGATGACGGCGGCCGGGGCATGCAGCCCATAAGGGCTCACGTCGCCGGTCTCATCGACGATCGACTCCGCCCTGAGGCTTGATAGAGATTCGATGAGTTTATCCACGCGGTCGCCGCGCACGGAAGCAGTCACCGGCGCACTCATGTGCCACCCGTCGTCACCTCGCTTCAGCTCCACCTCCATGCGTCCCTGGGCGAGCCGGTTCTCCGTGGAGATGGCCACCTGCTGGAGGCTTGCGGCAGGAATGTTCAGGACGGTGCGATCGCGGTAAGTTCGCGGTCCGTTAAGCAGTTTTGCGACGTCGCCCACTCGGACCTTAGCAACGGAAGCAAGCTGATTACGGCGGACGTAGACGAGCAGCTTGCTCTTGGCGTCGGTGTAGCCGCCGACCTTGATCCTCTCCGTGCCTTCGACGCCCGGGATCGTCAGTTCAACATCAGCCCGCGGGTCATCAAGCCCGTACTTTCCCTCATCGGTGACTTCGCCGTCCACGAAAGCAACAGCGCTGAGACCGCGCACCGCATCAAGCAGCTCCTTGACGACCTTGTCTTCCGCCGGACCGCTGTCGTCGGTGTACCACCAGCGTCCGTCACGCTTGACCAGGTCGACAGCCCCAAGGGAGTTGGAGAGCTTGACGCGTGTAGCGTTGGCGACATTGGCGGTTGTGATACGCATCTCGCGCCATTGGGACATGACGGGCCTGAGCTTGTCCGCGATGCTTTTCATTACCGTTGCTACCATAGTCTCGCTGCCGATGCACATGAAAGTCTTGGTGTCCTCTCCGATGGGAGACTTGTCCGAAAGATGGAGCTCGTAGACGGTAAGGGTCTTCTTCGTCTTCGGCTTCTGCTCCTCGTCCGTTTGCCCCTCCTCCTGCTCTTGCTCTTGGGATTCTTCTTTGGCAGGGGACTCGGCGTCCTCGGACGCAGCCTCCTCGGCATCCTCGTCCACGGGGATCTCCTCTTCGACCGTAAGGCGGATTGTGAGGGAAGCGGGCTTCAGGCCATACGCCGCGAGCCTCTCCGGCTTGTCGTCGCGCCATTCCACGGCGCGCAACCTGCTCATGGTACTTACCATGTCGTCGATTTTCGAAGTGGCGCGGGCGGTAACCGGTGACTCCATCATCCACCTGCCTGTGTCGCGGGCGAAGGCATAAGTCACCGGTGCAGAGGGGTTCGAGCGGTCGACAAGCTCAACGCGCCTGGCGTCCTGTGGCTTGAAGCTCCACAGTAGCTTATCGCGGTACTCGCGCGCATGCCTCTTGAACAGGTGGCGCAGTGATCTGGTGGCTACGTAGATCTCATCGTTGTCCGCAAGCTTCACGTAAGTGCTATTCGTTGACGCCTCCTTGCCGATCTCGATGCTCACTGACTCGCCCTTGTCGTCGGTGAGAGTAACGACGCGTTCCGGCGGATCGAGTCCCGCCTCGGGCGCGGTGACGGCGCCGGGTTCACCGGGCTTGTAGCTGATCTCGTACTTGAGGTCGCTGAGTTCTCGCCCGAACCGTTCCACTTCCCACGACACGACCGGCATGTCGCTGGGCGAAGTCATCCGCCACTTCGAGCGGCCGGCGTCACCCGAGTCGTCCTGCTTCTGGAAGGTCCATTCCTCGCCTGCCCTGTTCCGACAGACGACTTGTTCGACGTCGCCGGGCTTTTGTACGAGGACGTCACGCGAGATACCCGGGGTCCCGAGAGGAGCCCTCTCCGTCGACCGAGCGGTCTCAACGGTGCTGGGTTGAGGCCGCCAGAGATACGCGATTCCCAGACCAGCCAGTACAACTGCTAGAAAGAATGTCGTCCTGAAGTTCATGAGGTATTACCTGCGTCGCACCCACCAAGCCACTCCACCACAACAAAGCGCCAGGGCCGGCCAAACGAACATCGTCAAAACCTTGACGAACCGTTCGCTGGCCTTACTGTCGATCTCAAGGACAGCCATGTCTATCGGCTGGCCTATGTTCATGAAGCTGGTATTGTCGTTCAACCAGTGAAGGGAATTAATCAGAAGCGTAACATTGCCGGGGTTGCGCGAGCGCACGACGAATCCCTGCGGTCCGAAGCTGAACTCGCGGGCGAATGCCACGCGGTCGGTCGCAAAGTCACGGGCGCTGACCACAACGATCTTCGTGTCGCCCTTGACGGCTGCGATCGCCAGGGTGAAGGGCCCTTCAAGATCGGCAGGCTCTTTCGTCAAGTACTGTCGTTCCTCCCACTGAGCCTGATACTTCTGGAGGTCTTTTACTCCCCAGATTCCCTTGCGTCCGGGCAGAACGACCAGTTTGTGGTATTCGACGCCCTCCGGAGGAGTTGCAGGCATGTCGATCGGTGCGCACCAGGGCAGAACGAGCTCGCGCGCCCGCGCACCGCGTACGATGTCGTGATCGGTCGTATCGAATCCCTCCATGTTGTAGAAGTAACGGTTGATCACATTGTATCTTCCCGGAGCGGTTTCGGCGGCCTCGACCAAAAGGGCTGAGGTGTCGATGCCGAGCCCCCACGTGTTCTTCAGGTACTCGTTGTATTCATAGGTGGCCGGGATGGGGCCGAAGGGACCCGGGGACCAGCCCGCAACGAAGACCGCCCTTCCGTCGTCGCCCAACGCATCGAGGATCGCGCGTCTATGGGTTTCCCCGAATGGCGGCTCCTGGCCCGGTTGACCGAATTGCCCCCGAGGCGGCGGCGTGGGCTTGAGAATCACGTAGATCGTCCGGGTCGGGGCCGGATCGATTTCCGGAGGGTCGGTGGTGGTCTTAAGGTCCCACTCCTCTACCATGAAGTTGGCGTCCTCAAGTTGTTGCTTCATGGCGGCATACGGCGCCGGCGGCTGGTTAGGCATAAACCCGCCGATAAACAACGGATTCCCCCCGTACCTTACGAACACCACCGCGGTCTGTTCCTTGTGAGTGGCACGCAAGACAGCTGCGGTGACCTTCTCTTCGCCCTTGAAGGCGCGGTTTTCGAACCGCACGTGGTACCCGCGGTGCTGCTCGTCGATCGGAGGCCACACCGACCCGAAGTCCACTACGAACGCCTCCTCCTCCGTTTCCACCAGAATGCTGTTGCCCGTAGGAGTAAGCTGCGCCAACAGGTCATCGCTCTTTAGCGGTTCGAGTTCTTGTAGTGCCGTCTGTGCTGCTTCCAGATCGGCGATCAGCGGTGCGTGGCGATCAGAAGCACCTCCAAGAAAGTCGGCTTCGGCCTCACCCAAACCCGGCTTCCTAGCCAACATTTCCTCTCCGTAACGGCTGATGTTGTTCAACGCGTCGATGAAGTCTGCGTATAGAGATTTGAGGCTGCTCACTGCAGCAGCGTATTGCGGGCTGTCGAGAGGCAGCAACGCATCGATCTCCTCGCGTTTGGAGTCAAACGCGTCGCGCCAGCGCATAAGTAGAAACTCGACCTGCGCCAGCGATTCGGGCGTACCCTGCCCACCCAAGCCGCCGGACGTCGCAATAGCGTCAAGCTCGGACGCCACCAGCGCACGCATCCTGGCGTCCAAATCCCCCTTGTACTTCTCTATACATGCGGCGTAGTCGCCAACCGCCTTTTTAGAGGCGGGCTTCTCGCGAAGCCTGGTTGTTAGCTCCTTGAACTTGTCGTGGTCGCTCAGCGGGTTGACCCAATCCGCTGTTATCTTGCTGCGATTGGTCGAGGCGTAGAGGTCACGCAGATC
>JBHHXS010000097.1:0-11446 GCA_046757145.1 Phycisphaerae bacterium
CGCTGGAGCCAACCATGACCAGGCGCTTGCCTCCAACGCACACGGTCGTTCCATCGCTATGTTCGATGACGCGAAAGTAGGGGTAGACACCTTTTGCGAAGGCTTCCCTGGCCTCGTGGAAACCCTGGCACTTGAGACGAAGGTCCATCGGCAGGTTCCGGACGCAGGTTCGAGCTTGTCAGAACCATGTGGATCTACGCATCCTCACATTGGTCGCACCCAGATGCTACCTGAGCCACGTGCGGTAGTCAAAGGATCGAGTGTCTGGTGGACCGGCCGATGGCACTCATGCCATCCGGTGCCTTGAAGTTCGCGCGATCGTGCGGAGTCGGCGCCGGCGTACTATTGCGCCCGGTGATGTAGGTACATCCGGACGCGCAAGTCGGCGCAGAGGAATGTGTCGCTGAGGGCAGCAGACGTTACTGCCCGGCGGTTGACACAGGTCGTACGCTTGTAGCTTGCCCTACGCGCTCGACGACGAGCTCAGGCGATAATGAAGCCGCTCGATGAGCGATGCACTCACCGTGTCCCAACGGACACACGCCATCCGTAAGTCCGCACGGGCTGCACCTCGCGTCTGATCGCAGCGCCGTAACGGATGGGTAATCGTCAGCGATCGCTGCGTCCGTCGACGTGAAAAGCGCAAGCGTGAAGACGCCAAGAGCCCCGGCAAGATGAAGCGGAAACGAATCACCCGTCACCACGACGTGCATTTGTGCGAGCACGGCAGCAAGATCAGCGGGCGTGGTTGTCTTCCCGGCAAGGTCGTGCGCCGCAGCAGGGAGGCGGGGTGCGGTGCCGGCACGCGAGTCCCCGGTACCGAAAAGATAAACCTCCATACCCTGGGCGCTTAACTCGTCGATCAATATCGCCATTAGATCGTGCGGATAGGAACGAAGGCTGTGGCAGGCGCCTACGTGCACACCGACGCGAGGATAGGGTGAGTCGGGCAGTGTCCAACGGGCCCGGGCGTTCGTCGGGACGGTGACACTCGCCGGCCTCGTGGGACGCGGCGTGCACAGGCAGAGGCTGAACACCTCCGCGCAACTTCGTTTTGCACCGCGCGGGACTGCTTCTACTTCTTCAAACGACAGGTGGTAGGCGTAACGCTCGAGCAGGTCCGCCTCAACAGGATAAGTGAGCAGCTCCCCGAACCTCGGCATGAGCTCCCAGACCGCCCGTGCATCGCTTGTACACGCGACGTCTACGGTGATGCCGGGGTGCGCCTCGACCAGCGCCGCCAGGCATGAAGCAGCGGCTATCGCATCGCCATTGCGGCCGATAAACGGGAGAAGCAGGCGTTCGGATCGCAGCGGCTGGCGTCTGTACGACGGGAGCCGGCGCTCAAGCCCGCCGGCGAGGTCGAGAGCCCCATCGCGCAGGCCCAACCCAGCTTCCTGATCGTACAACAGGTACTTTTGCCCGCCGCGCAGCGAAAACGCAAGCTGCCCGCCGGAGCCGTACACCGTAGCATCATCTCGGGCTTTGACGATTTGCATGGCCTGTCTCCGGCCTTGTTAATCGTCTGTTTCCGAGCCCGGCCACAGGTGCCAATCGTCCAATCGCATTAAGAGCGGATATCATGGTGTAACATCTCGGCGCGCCTACGCTTGCATGCCCGCATCCTGTTCATCGTGTGTTTTTTTGGGTTCGCGACCTGCTGCAGCACAGACCCCACTTTGGTCTTCCCTTACACATGGGGGGACGTGCCATCCTTGAATGGTATCGGCCGTAGAGAATCGCCTGCCGTTGACAAGACGCCTCCGGAGCGCGGAGTCCGGTCGAGTCGTGCATGTGCCGCCGCCGGTCATGGCCCCGGCGAAGCATGACGTGACCGCACTATTCGGTGTACATTGTCCCCGGGGCTTTCCCGACGTACAGTGACGTCCGCTAGCGTCTATTGGCGCACCGGCCCATAACGAAATGGCGTTAACTGGGAGAGATTCTGACGTGGATACTCACTTTGCTGACCGTCTTGTCGAAGCTATACATCGAAAGAACGTCGCAGCCTGCGTGGGCCTGGATCCTCTGATCGATCGATTACCAGCGGAGATACTCGACGAGAACGCCCGCCGCGGTGACCGAGCCGGAAGCTACAGGGCCGACACGCCGCTCGTGGACCGTAGCGATGGCGCAGCGGCCCTCCTTGCGTTCGGCAAGGAGGTCATCCGGATCGTGTCCAAATCGCTCCCGGTCATCAAGATCAACATCGCCTTCTTTGAGCCGTATCAAGCGGACGGCGTGCGAGCATACGGGAAGCTGGTGCAGTGGGCGCATGAGCACGGCATGCTTGTCATCGGCGATGTCAAGCGGGCGGATATCGGGCATTCCGCCGCGCAATACGCCCGGGGGCATCTGGCTGTCGGTGACGAGCCGGAGGGTGCGGGGTGCAGCACGCCCGATGCCGTCACACTCAATCCCTACTTCGGGTTCGATGGTATTCGTCCGTTCACCCAGGTCGCACGTGAAAGCGGGCGCGGGCTCTTCGTTCTCGTACAGACCAGCAATGAATCAGCCGGCGAGGTTCAGGGCCTGAGGTTAGCGGATGGAACATCGGTGTGCGAAGAGGTCGCGAAGTTGGTGCAGCGCTGGAGCACCGAGGCATTTCCAATCGGCAGGACTGGTTATAGCAGCATGGGGGCAGTCGTGTCCCCTCGTGATCCTTCCTCGACCGAGCGCATTCGCCGCTTGATGCCTAACTGCATATTCCTTGTGCCCGGGTTTGGCGCACAAGGGCGGACCGTCGACGAGGTGGCCAAGTGCTTCAAACCCGACGGCACCGGTGCCCTGGTGACCGCCTCGCGCAGCGTCATCTATGCCTATAATGATGCCCGATACCGCGATGCCTTCGGCGACGATTGGCGCGGCTGCATCGAGCAGGCGTGCCTCGACCTGGTAGATGCGATCAGCCGGGTAATCTCCGGCTGAGCGGGAGGCCGGGGCATCTCGAAGGTCACCGTTACCTGCGTTCCGGGCACACGCTTGTCCGAGCCATCCATCTCTACGATCGGACGTGCAGACTCAGCCGCAATACGTTCGTAGTGCGCTGTCACGACCGTGGTTTCGTAACAGTGCTGACAGAGTATCCGGTCAAGTCTGGGGCAAAACGGACCATCCGCGCCAAGAAAAAGATTTGACTCAATTCCGGGGTAAGAGCGGCGTCGAAGGGTGTTTTCCGGTCACTTCTTCGGAATCCTTGCGTGGCATTGCTTATATTCTACGGTTCATCCGGATATGACTGACCGTCCCGGCATCATAACGATGCCCTACCGGGAGTGTTACTTATGGCTCTGACCGTTACGAATACGAACACCCTGCAACTGCTGAACATTCTGAACAAGAACTCTCTGGCCCAGTCGACCACGCTGAAACAATTGACCACAGGTAAGCGGATCACTTCCGGGGCGGACGATCCAGCCGGTCTTATAGCGCTGTCAGCCCTGAACGCAGAGCTGCGCGCCGTGGATACGTCGCTCGTGAACAACCAACGTACGGATTCCATGCTCACCGTGGCGGATCAGGCGATCGGAGAGGTGGCGAACCTGCTAGAGGAAATAGAGACACTGGTGATGGCATCATCCAGTGATGCCAACCTGACGGCGTCTGAGATTGCAGCCAATCAATCACAGGTCGACGACGCCCTATCGGCCATCGACCGGATCGTGCAGACCACCAACTTCAACGGCAAGAAACTGCTTGACGGCAGCTTCGCCATACAAACCACCGGGACTGACGCAGACTTCGTACAGGGTCTGCGCGTTTTCTCCCGTAGTCAGAGCACGACCGACACAGTGTTAACCGTCACCCGCGTGGCGTCGGCCCAGAAGGCCGAGGTCGCCTTTCAGATCGGGCAGGCCACCAACGCACAGTTGACGACGTCGGGGACTACGGAAGTGGCCGTCGGCGGTGCGCTTGGAACCGCCACTATCACCCTTGTCGACGGATTGACGCTCACTCAGATCAGAGACGAGATCAACAAAGCGTCCGATCAGACAGGCGTTACCGCGGTGCTGAGCACCACAGTCCACGACGCGGGAACCAGCGCCATCAACCTCCAGTCCACGACGTACGGGACCTCGGCGTTCGTCAGCGTGGAGGTGCTTTCCGGAGGGGCGATGAACAAGGCGTCCGGCACAGCCGACAACGGTGAGGGTACTGCGGACGACCTAAAGAGCGTCGCTAAGACCAGCGGCGTCGACGCCAACATCACCATCAACGGGCAAACGGCTGGTGCTGACGGTCTGGATGTGTCTTACAGCGCCAACGGCCTGAGCTTGGAGTTCACCCTCTCCACCGCGTTTGGATCGGGTTCGCAGGCGACGACTACGTCGGCGTTCACGGTCAAAGCTGCGGGTGGGGCCACCTTCCAGTTGGGCACCACCAAAAGCACGCGAGCGACCATCGGGATCGACTCTCTGTCGACGTACAACCTTGGTGGCGGCAACGGATCGGCGCGTCTGTCACAACTCAAATCCGGCGGAACGGTCGACCTTCGAACGGATGTGGGATCGGCTCTGACCACCGTGCAGGAGGCCATCTCAGAGCTTGCCGGAGTGCGCGGGCGGATTGGCGGCTTCCAGAAGTTCCAGGTCGGTGCGTCGCTTGCCTCGCTGCAGGCGGCTCAGTTGGGTCTCTCGTCGGCGGCCAGTGTGATTGGTGACACGGACTTCGCCGTCGCCACCGCTACACTCACTCAGCAGAACGTGCTTATCCAGTCCGGTATCACGCTTCTCGGGATCGCTAATCAGCAGTCGGCGCAGTTGCTGTCACTGCTGTAGCACTGAACGAAGCAAAGCCGGCCGAGCAGCGGGGGGAACTGCTCGGAAAGGGGGACCGGAGCGGGTCGAGGGCACTTGCCCTCGGCCCGTTACCTCATGCGCCGCCCGTCCCTTGGCACCTGCGTCCCGACGACCGGCCGATCGCGGTGTTCGTAGCTGTGGACTGCGGCCAACGGCGCACTGTGCGCCCCCACGAGCGGGGACGGCGCCCAGCGTGCACCTTGGTGCTACCGGTTGAAGCGTTCTCCGGCCTCTACACCCTCTTTGGGTTGGCCTCGCAGCTTCAGCTTCTGCCGGCGGAACTCGTCCATGCCCGGCGGCAGGCGAAAGGCGAGTTCGACATTCCAGGGTGGATCCTGCCTGGCACATAGCTCCTCGAAATAGGGCTTAAGCCGGTCGTAGCTCATCTGCCTTTGTAGTAGTGGGAGCCTCTTCCACAGGCGGGCTTTGAACAACGGTAGTATCTGCGGTTGCTGTATGAACCGTTCCGTCTCATCGCGGACCATCACGGGGAAGTCCGGAAGCCTACGGCGGTCGGACGGGTCCTTGTCGACATCCTGCATCCAGTAGTCATAGCTCTTTCTAGCGAGCTCGAACGACCGCTGCCCTGCCTGGATTTGACCGAGGCCCAACTGTTTCAGCCCCCTCTGGATCAGGCCTCCGATCAGCCCGCTCGCCGCCTTGCTCGTCCAGAGCTGCTCCAGGATGTCTCCCATGACAAACTCATCGATAGTCTGGAGGTATCGCTTCTGCGTCGTGCCGTCAGGAGCCGGGTTGTGCTCCCGTAGCCAGACGAAGTAGTTCTCCGCCTGGGCGAGGTTGGCCTCTCCTCCTTCCAGGTAGAGCAGTTCTATCCAGGTGTGCATGTTGGTGATGAACCCGTTCATGAACTTCGGCCCGGGTGTGCCTTCCACGAAGTTGGGGTCGTCGCCGAAGTACTGTTTCCCAAGCTTGAGATAAGCGTCGTACAGATAGGGTATCAAGCGTACGTCTGGCGTCGTATCTAAGTACGAGGCGAAGGGTTCGTCGAAGTTGGGCCAGAGCACTATGCGCCCACGCATGATCATGCTCTGCAGGGAGAAGAACACCAGCCGTGCGGTATTGACCGCGTCGGTAAAATCGGCTTGGGCGTAATCCCGGCTGACTTTAGAGCGTATGGGCGAAGGCGTTTCGCCAGTCAAGTGGTCCATAGAGGTTGACCATCAGTTCAAGCATACGATCGACGTCGAGCTTATAATGCTCGCGCAGCATCTGTGAGCGCACCGCGGCCAGCAGGCGATCCAACGCCGCCTTGTTCTTAGAGTCCGTGACGATGCGCAAGCGCCGCGCAAGGAGAGTATTCGTGTCTTCGTGCTCGAGCAGTAGATCGTTGACGCTCACCTCCGGACGTAGATAGCGTGCTGAGAGCTCAAGCAGGGTGTAGTCGGGGTGTACCCCCAGTTGCTCGAGTTCCCTGACAAGAGCAGCGACTTCAGCGTCGGCGCTTAGCATCTGTTGAAGATCGCGCGGGGCGTCGACTATTCGTCTGAACCAGTCAAAGTACTCCTCGTCGGTCAAGGCCACGGGCGGTGGCCCGAGAGCGACCTCCATCTCGACGGCAAGGGCTCGCTTGTAATTGAGATGTTCGTCGTCAGTGATGTCCCCGATCTTATGCCAGTAGATCCACGCGAGCTCCTTGTAGAGCGAAACCGATTTGGGGTTGTAGCGAATGCCCTCGTCCCGCAGCAGCTTGATACCGTTCTGAACCCATTGCCAGCGTTCCTCCGGTGTGTACTTCAGAACGGATATGTTGTACGCCATGTTCCATGCAGCGTTGACCCACACCCTGGCAAAGCGCGGTGCCAGTCGGCAAATGGTCAGGTGCAACTGGTGAGCTTCGTAGGTCTTGCCCTCCTCCTTGAGACGCTCAGCCCGTATCGCCGCCCAGTCAATCGCCAGTGCGCGGAACGTGCCGAGCTTACCCAGCAACGCGATGTCTGGAGGAAGCCCCTTGATGGAGTCCGGATCAATAACCAACTGGCGTTCCTTCCGCAGGGCGTTGACTGGCGCGATGAGCAGCCCGGCTAGGGTGAAGCAGGCGACGGCCGACGCTGCTGCAACGATCTGGATGATTGACTCACGCCGCCTGACGGTACGCCTGGCCTGAAGGTACGCTGGGAGCGCATTGTTCACGGGGTGTGGCATACGCTACATGTTCCGTAAAGTCCGCATCGTCCTGTGCCTCCCACGCGATGGACGTCGTGTGAGAGCCCGGTGCCAAGCAACCTGCGCGTCGCGCAGGACAGTCGGTGGTGACGATTCATATGGCGATCTCAGCGACTTCGCGCCTGTAGAACAGGAGTATTGCGAATCCCACAATCAGAGCTGCCTTGATCAGTGCCAGTTCGGCCACCGCTTGCAGAACCCATACCAGGCCCACGTTGCGGCCGTTGACAAACGTCTCCACCGCGTCGTAGTACCCGAAGTCGGGGATCACCCAGTGAGCTGCATTGTAGAGGTAGGCCGAGGTCTGCACGATAAACTCGTACACGGACGAAAACATGCCCACGTCCCTGTGCGTGGCTGAGTCGAATGCTCCGAGAATGAACGAGCGCGTACCGGCCAGCACGTATACGGTGAACGCCGCCAGGCATGCCACCGGGAAGGAAACAAGGTCGCCATCAGCAGTGCCACAGCACAGAGAAAGGTCAGCTTGCAAAAGATCAGAATCAGCACTCGGACGAGGTTCCAGCCGAACGATCCCACAACGAACAGTACTTCCGGTTCGTCCCCCTTTCGAAACTCGATCATGCTGCGCGTGTGAACATCACCCTCGAAAGGGTTGAAGTTGTGGAAGGCGACAGAGAGCGTGTGGTCAGCCGCCACGGCATCCGCAGGCACGCGGATCGTATGGTAACGATCGACCACGTGACGCGTGCGGAATTCGTACACCGGCGTACCTTTCTCCGGGCTGCCGAAACGCCACAGGGCACGGAAGATCTCATCCGGAGCATACGCGGTGACGTTGGTTTTGTACCGCAGTTGAAGCGTCTTGTCGGGCGACCGATCGCATAGGACGTTGCGAAACATAAACAGGCGCGTGGCCAGCGGTGGAACGACGCGCCAGCGCGCCTCGTACTTCCGGCTGAGGCGCTCTTTCTCAGCGTTCGGGTCGAAATCGGGTACGTTCGCGTATGACCCTTGCTCGCGGTTTCGCTCGAATTCAATGTCGGCAGGTTTCGTGAAATCGGGAGGCGTGCACTTGATCGCGTGGCGCGCGACGAGCACCTCATTCTCCAGCTCGTGTACGTCAAGGCGGTCGTCGATGGGGGGATGCGTTTGCCTGATGTAGTGCACCATGCCGTAAATGGCCAGCCCCGAGAAACTCAGGAACGCGACGTCGAGCGTCATCATGCCCAACCCCTTGCCCATGAGGAGCTTCCACCGAGGAATCGGTTTAGTGACAACGAGGAACAGCTGCCGGTGGACCAGATCGTCCGACAGCGATCGGGACATGAAAATGGTGAGCATACCCAGAAGCACACCCGTAGCCGACAGGGAATACGACAGGAAACTCTGCACCGCTCCTGTCAACGAGCTGTCGCCCGATATCGAAAAGGGAAGCCCCAGGACGATCATCGCCAGCAGCAGCAGGAACACGACGGCGATCTTCATCCGCAGACTCTCGGAGATCGTTTGGCGAGCAACTGCCCAGATCTGCGTCACGATGCGGTCTTGCTCCGATCGCTGGGGTCGTCGTCGTTGCGTCGCAGCAGGGAATCAATGACGCTCTCGTCAGCATGGACGGGCGGGCGCACTTGCGTGGGTTGGGAAGGTGCAGGGGGTGCGACCTGCTGCTCTGTGTCGACGGTCTCCTCGTCCTCGCTGGCGGACACTCCCAACAGTTGATCGAGAAGCTCCTTGGACGGGTGAGCCTCCGCGGGCTCCGCTGTCGACGCGGGACCCTCCAAAGGTTCCGGTCTGCTCAGTGCTGCACTCACTAATGCCTGGACGACCTCCTGCGTGGTAGTTTCCGTGGGCTTGGTTAGGAAGTCTGGTATTGCCCCGCCACCGGTAGCTCCCGAGGTGCTGATGCGGGCGGCCTGGGCCTCCTCTACGATCCGCAGGAAGAAGTCCTCAAGCCGTTGACGTGGATGGGCTACTTGCAGGACTTCCTTGTCCTCCAACTGCCGGATGAGCTCGCGCAGGCGCTCAATAGTCTCCGGAGAAAGCGACGGGCTGGTGATCTGCGTCACCTCACGTTCTTGCAACAGGTCGCCTATGGAACCAGCTGCACGCTGCTGCCCGCCATAGAGAATTACTACGCGGTCGCATACGTCCTCAACGTCGGAGAGTACGTGGCTTGACAACAGTATGGTTTTCGCCTTGCGTCCCAGCTCGCGTATGACGTCTTTGATCTGGCGTGCGCCTACGGGATCCAGCCCGGACGTTGGCTCATCTAGTATGAGCAGCTCCGGGTCGTTGATAAGTGCCTGTGCCAGCCCGATACGCCTGGCCATCCCCTTGCTGTATTCCCCGACACGGCGTCTTGCTTCATGGTGAAGACCGACCATGTCGAGGAGGCGCTCGGTGCGCTCACGGCGGACTCGCGCGGGGAGCCTGAACAACCGCCCGTAAAAGTCCATCGTTTCATGGGCTACGAGGAACCGATAAAGATATGACTCTTCGGGGAGGAAGCCGATTCGAGACTTGACCGATACGTCCGTCGGGGCCCTGCCGAACACGGAGATGCGCCCGCGAGTCGGATAAAGCAGGCCGAGCAGCATCTTGATCGTGGTCGTTTTTCCCGACCCGTTGGGCCCGAGCAGTCCGAACACTTCCCCTGGTCTTATCTCGAGATCAAGATCCTTAACCGCCTCGACACGCGGGCGGCGCCAGAAATCGTTGAAGGTCTTACACAAGCCTGCCGTCTGCACGACGGGCACCGTCTGCTTGGGCATAGTGATCTACCAAGTCCCCGGGCCGAAAGGCTTCAGCGGCCCGCGGTTGATCCTGCCGACGTCGAACTCCTTCTCCTCGAGTCTGCGTTTCTCCTCCTCACTGCTCTCCACTGGATCGCGCTTGATCAGCAGTCGAACCTCGCAGTCCGGCGGAAAGACGATCTTGGTGACACCTGGACTCTCGAAGATCTCCTGTCTGGTCTGTTCGAAGAGGCGCCCGATCAGCAGATCGGGATTGCGCCTGTACTCCGGCAGGAGTGTTCGGTAGAGATCGACGTCGCTCTGCATTCGTCCGACGACGACGGAGTGGTAGGCCCCGGCGTCCTTGATGAGCTTGCCGGCGTTGCCCTCCGCCTCCTCCTCCAGTAACCGGTCGAGCTCGGCGTGCAGCCCGGTAGCATCCTGTCCGCTTGACGAGGCGGCGTCAAGCTCATCAAGTTTCTTAAGTATTTTCTTGTAGGCGGCACCTGCAGCTTCGCTCAGGATTCTTGTGCGCTCCTGTTCAGCTTCGCGAATCCGCTGCTGTTTGGCGTTCTCCGCCTGCTGCGTACGGTCGAACGCCTCCCGAACCGGTATCGGTGGGGTCGGCTCATACATCTCGACCAGGGTGACCACCACCCCGCTGTGTATGCGCGTCAGGCGCTCGTTGACTCGCCGGCGCATTTCGGCCTGGACGAGGTCCACCTTCGTCCGAATCATCTCCTCTGCAGTGAGCTCGCTCGCGATCTCAACCCCGACCGTCTCGACGAAGACGCGGATAAGATCCTCTGCAGCGCCTACTTTATCCCCGATAATCTCTCTGACGTAGCTGGCAACGTCGTCGATCTTGTAAGTGATCTTCCATCGCACGTGGACAAGACCGGCATCAGCGGTAAGCAGAGCACCGTCAAGCGCAGGGTGTAAACCCACGCGCTCACTACGATGGATGAAGGAGAGCGACTTCCCCTCTTCCTCCCTGCGGCGCTTAAACGTGTGGCTGTCGATGAGCACGCTGTTACTCTTCTTGGTCGGTAAAGGGATGATCTCGTCGATGGGGTAGGGAAAGCCCCAGACCAGGCCGGCCTCGCTGACATGCGGCAGCAGCCTGCCCAGTCTGAGCTGCAGGGCCTGTTCGTGGCTTTCAACGCGCCTCACATTGGAAAACGCGTAGAGAACGACAAGCACCAGCATGATGCCCTTGAGGATGCTGAAGCTTGCTCGCAGCGCATCGGCCAGCGACTGGTGGGCCGTGTCGAGCGGCTCGTCGATGGTGCCAGAGGTCTGATCGGGTGGTTGATCGTCCGGCGTATGCATAGTCTGTCAATCGCTCCCCGCAGCTGACGGCGCCGGGGCGGACGGCTGGGTGTGCGCTTCTGCGGGTGCGGGAACACCATCCGCCGGCGGTATCTTCCTTCGGGCGTCCTCATCGAAGATATCCCACGGTGATTCGGCCGTGGTCAGGATCAACGTTGTCCGCTGCTGGAGTGCTTGTTTGTCTGTTCGAAGCTTGTCAAGGAAAATGCGCAGCTCGGGGTGGCGGCTGAACTCCTTGTAGTACGTGCTGACGACCTCCTGCGCCCTTGCCTTGATTTCCTCAGCCTTCTTCATCGCCGCCGCACGAATGCGATCCTCAGCCGCCTTCGCCCCGGCGATGATATCGCTCGCCCGGGCTTCGCCCTCGGCTGCGTACCGGGAAGCCTTCTTTTGTTCGTTTTGCTTCATGGCAGTGAAGATCGTCGTGGTAACGGC
>JBHHXS010000098.1:0-11254 GCA_046757145.1 Phycisphaerae bacterium
ACCAATGTCGCTGCCGCCCTCCGACGCCACGCCGCCAAACCCTACGAAGCCCTGGGGCCCTCATCCGCGCCTCGCCCAAGGCCTGAACGGCCCTGGGCGAGCACCTCGCGGATCAGCTCGCCCGGGGCTCCGATGTCGGCCACTACGATGCGGCCGGTATAGGCACTCGCACCCGGAGCGTCAAAACCGGTCTTTGGGGCTACGAATGTTATAGTGAGGTCCGCGCGGATCGTGCTGTTCGACGGTTTACCGGTGTCGCAGTCGAGCCCGGAGGGGACATCAATGGCGACGATGGTCCGCTTCTCGGTTTCGTTAATGGCGTCAATACGCCGGCTTGTCGGAGCGCGTACTTCACCGCAAACGCCCGTACCCAGCAGGGCGTCAATTACGACGTCGTCGTCTCGGACGGCTGCGACGAGCCCTTGCTGTGCGTCCTCGCTCGAGGCGACGGTAGTGTTCAATCTCATCGCCTTGATGATGCGGTAATTGGCCGCGCCGTCGGGAGTCATCCGATCCTCGTTTCCAGCCATAGCTATACGTAGCGACCACCCGGCGTTGTGAAGATGACGGGCGATGACGCATCCGTCGCCGCCGTTGTTACCGGGCCCACAGAAAAGGAAGGCTGAGCCGCGAGGACCGTAAGCTTCGTCGATCGCCGCGGCGGCGTTGCGGCCGGCATTCTCCATCAGGATCAACCCCGGCATGCAATACCGGTCGAGCGCCAATTGGTCGACACGTCGCACCTGCTCGCGAGTTAATGGAGTAACCATGTGGGTGCTTCTACTTTGGCGCATGGACGTCGTGGTGCGTGCTGGAGGTAAGCCTGGCGTCGCTGCTGTCGGTCGAAGTCTGGACTTGAACGGCCGCATCGCGCGCCCGGTTGACCAGAGCACCGGGCCAGGCGAAGAGCAGCAGCATCGGTACGCAGCAGAGCACCAGACCGGCGCGCACCGCAGAGCCGCCCGTGGGAAGTGCCTGCTCCTTCTCGCGCCCCATGTACACCGCCGATACGATCCTGAGATAGTATGCTGCAGCAATCGCCGAGTTCACGACCCCGATAATCGCAAGGGCGACCAGCGCCTTTTGGAACGGGTGTACAGGCTCTAAAGAAAACGCGCTGCTGAAGACGTACACCTTTCCCAGGAAACCGGCTGTGGGCGGGAAGCCCATCAGGCTGAAAACGCATATCGCCAATGCCAACGCCGCGAGCGGGGTGCGCGTGCCGAGACCCGCAAGATCATCGAGGGACTCCGCCGAACGCCCTGCGACGCGAAATGCGGCCAGCATGGCGAACACGCCCAGGTTCATCGCACCATAAACAGCGATGTAGAACAACAGGGCGACTACACCATCGTGCATCGGGCCTGTGCCTGCCATCGGCCCTACCAGCAGCGCGATCATCATGTATCCCGTATGAGCGATGCTGGAGTAGGCCAGCATGCGCTTGACGTTCTTCTGCAGAAGTGCGAGCACGTTGCCGGCGGTCATCGACGCGGCTGCAACCACCCAGAACACCCACAACACCGGTGTCGGCAGATCCCAATTGCAGGCGGCGACGATCTTCACCAGCGCGACGAAACCCGCCAGCTTGGGTACGAACCCGAGCATGCCTGCCACCGGTGAGGCGGCACCCTCGTAAACGTCGGGAACGTACACGTGGAACGGCACAGCCGCAACCTTAAATGAAAGACCCGCGAATACGAGAAGAAACCCTATCAGCGCAAGACCATCCAGCTCGGCCCCTGATGGAAGTGTCGACTCAGCGATGCCTTGCGCTACGATGTGAATCGTCGTCGTCCCAGCCACTCCGTACAGAAAACTGAGACCGTAAGCGAGCACGGCGGCGGAGAGGGCACCGAGAAAGAAGTACTTGACGGACGCTTCCGACGCCCTTTGATCATCGCGGCTAAGTGCGATCAGGACGTAGGTCGGAACACTGACCAGCTCGATCGCAAAGAACAACACGACGAGATCGTTCGCAGATGCCGTAAGCAGCAGACCCAACAGAGATAGCAAGATCATCGCCAAGTACTCGCCACGCTCCGTTGGTGCCGGTTGGTGCCAATTGACCAAGACTATGAGTGAACCGATTCCAAGGGTTACACACCGCGTGTAGAACGTCAGTGGAGTCAGCCAAAGACCCAAAGCTGCTGCATCACCCGTAGGCGCACCAAGGCAGATTGAAACGATCAGCGCCGCCAACACCGTCAGCAGGGCTATAGCCGACGCCCAGGGGGCGCGCCGTGACAGATCAGTCAGACCGACTACCAGGACAGCGCATGCGCCAACCAGAAGGATCGACTCGGGCGCCAGCGTAATGAATAGGCTTTCACCGCTCATGTAGAGCATCTCCCCGCACGAGCGTCCCTTGCCGTCGGCCTCCCCGGCGTGATCCGACGGTCTTACCGCCGGGTTTCTCCGCGTTGCGGCGCGTAAGCGCGGGCGCGCCAAGAGCGACGGAATCGGCAAGGGATGATGTAAGTCGCCCGAGTTCCTCTCCCGGACGCATACCCTCGTCCATGGACCCGTCCGTCAATGGTACGGCGAACTGCGGCAGCCGGTGCGGATCAGGCAGTACGTTCTGTTTGATGGCGATCTTGAAGGTATCGAGCATAGGCTTGGGGTAGACTCCGATGACCAGGCACGCCAGCGCTATCGGTGCGAGGATCGAGATCTCGCGCCGCGTGAGATCTACGGTAAGCCCTGCGGAGGTATCCGGCGTGTTGGGCGGCTCCTTCAGCGGGCCAAACAACACGCGCTGGCACATCCACAACATGTACACGGCGCTGAGTATGATGCCCAGTGCCGCGGGGATGACGTAGCCGTACCCGAGAGGCCCAGCCGCCCGCAGATCCGCCGTCGCCTGCGACGTCGCTGTGCCCAGAAGCACAAGGAACTCGCCAACAAACCCGTTAAGGCCGGGCAGCCCAATACTGCTCAGCGCGAAGAAAACGAGAAAGAACGCCAACCAGGGCATTTGCCGAGCCAGGCCGCCTATTTTATCGATGTCGCGCGTGTGATACCGCTCATAAATGCACCCGACAACGAGAAACAAGGCCCCGGTCGACAGGCCGTGGTTGATCATGTAGACCGCCCCGCCGGTGATACCGATGACCTTAAGGCTGAACAGTCCCAGCACGCAGAAGCCCAGATGCGAGACGGACGAGTATGCAACGAGTTTCTTCACGTCGCTCTGCACCCAGGCGGCCAGGGCGGAGTAGATGATGCCTATTATCGCCAAGACCGCGACTGCCGACGCGAACTCGAAGCTGGCGTCAGGAAGTATCGGAAGGCTCAGACGGCAGAACCCGTAGGTACCAAGCTTGAGCAACACACCCGCAAGAATGACGCTACCTGCAGTGGGTGCTTCGGTGTGGGCAAGTGGAAGCCAGGTGTGTACCGGAAACAGGGGCACCTTAATGGCAAAACCGGCGGCAAACGCGAGGAAGAGCCACCATTGTACCGAGGGTTGAATCAGCCCCGCCTGCCCCAGCATCACCAACCGTTCAATGCTCAGCGTAACATAGCCCAGCTCAGCATAGGAGTAGTACGCCAGGTAAACCACGCCTGCGAAGGTCAGTACGCTTCCTGCAAGCGTGAATATGAAGAACTTGTTGGCGGCCCGACGCCGCTCCGGTCCGCCCCATATGCCGATCAGGAAGTACAGCGGAATAAGTGTGAACTCGAAGAACACGTAGAACAGGAGCAGGTCGAGGGCGCAGAACACGCCCGAGAGCCCGACCTGCAGCAGAAGCATGAGACTGTAATACTCGTTGGCGCGCGTGCGAATAGCGCTGAAGCTCGACCATATAGCCAGCGGCATCAGCACCGACGTGAGCACGAGGAGCCATATGCTAATGCCGTCGACACCGACGCGGTACGTAATGTCAACGCTCCCGGATGCCGCCGTGTCACCAGCTAACCAAGGCAGATTGCAGGTCAGCTTATACCCGGGATTCTCATCGCCGAGCCGTGGTGCAACCTGGTAGAAACGCGCCAAAGCATAAAGCGTGAGCGCTAATGTCACTCCCGAGACGAATAGTGCAGCCCGTCTTGCACCGCGGTCATCAATGCGCGGCGGCATCCACAGCAGCACGGCGCCGACTGCCGGTGCAAAGATGATCAGCGTGAGCAACCAGTCGTGCTGTTCCAGACCGGCAATGACTTTTGCTAATAGTTCATCCATTCCCGCACCAGTCGCGCGTCAAATCCAAAAGGCGATCAGCACGATAAGCGCGATGCCGCCGACCATGCTCAGCCCGTAGCCCTGAATCGCCCCGCCGTGCAGCCCGCGCAGGACGAGCGCTAGGGCGCGAGGGACCGCAGTGACCAACCAGATCAAACCGTCGATGAGGTAGTCGTCAAGTCCTACACAGACGCGGGCCGTCTGCCTTGTCGGGCCTACCACCACGTCATCGTACAGCTCGTCAACGTAATACTTGTTCCACAGGGCGTCATGGGTCTGCATGGCGGAGGCCCTGGCCAATCCCGCGATCCACGGCTCGCTCACATACATGAGGTACGCACCGAGGATCCCAATGAGCGACAGAGCGCCGGAGAGGATCATCAACCCGTAGTGCGCCCAAAACCCGGGATGTACCTCAGCGTGGGCTGCACCGAGCGGGTTGTTCGCTACAAATGTCGTTTCAAAAACAGGCGAGAGGAACTGGTGAAACCCGCGCCCGGTGGCGTCCACGCCAAGATACCCGGCGAACACCGCGCCAACGCTTAGAATAAACAACGGCGCAAGCATCCACCCCCCGGACTCGTGCGGGTGCACGCCCTCAGGCACACGCTGTGGGCCGAAGAACGCAAGGAAAACCATGCGGAAAGTATAGAAGGCTGTGAGCAGAGCGGTCACCAGTGCCATCACCCCCAAAAACGGATGAAGGGCCAGCGCCCGGTGGATTATCTCGTCCTTACTGAAGAACCCGCTTAATAATGGGAAGCCGGCCAGTGCCAGTGAACCAATTGCGAACGTGAGGCAGGTCCACGGGAGGATTCTGCGAAGACCTCCGAACCGGCGGATATCGATTATGCCACCCATAGCATGCATGACGCTTCCGGCCCCGAGGAACAGCAGTGCCTTGAAGAAAGCGTGGGTGAACAGGTGAAACACGGCGGAATCGGCCGCATAGACCCCGACACCGAGGAACATGTAGCCTAGCTGGCTTATCGTCGAATAGGCCAGTATCCGCTTCATATCCGTTTGAACCAGCGCTATCGTGGCGGCAAAGAGGGCTGTAAGAGCTCCGATGACAGCGACGAGAGCCATTGCTGTCGCAGATGCCGTGAAGATGGCACCGCACCTGGCGATCATAAAGACCCCTGCTGTTACCATCGTAGCTGCGTGGATGAGAGCGGAGACGGGTGACGGGCCCTCCATCGCATCCGGCAGCCAAACGTGCAGGGGTAGTTGGGCACTCTTGCCGCACGCTCCACAGAGCAGCAGCATGGCTATCGTGGTGATGCGCGAACCCGAGAGCGTCTCCCCGGAAGCTGTCACGCCGCGCTGCACCATTTCGAACACCGCGCCATAATCGAGGGTACCGAAGCTCAGGTAGATCAAGAATATGCCCAGCCCGAAGCCGAAGTCTCCTACGCGATTGACCAGAAACGCCTTCTTGGCTGCGGCTGCCGCTGCCGGTCGAGTGTAGTAAAAGCCTATCAGCAGATAACTGCACAGCCCAACCGCCTCCCAACCTAGATAGAGCATGAGGAAGTTGGCACCGAGGACCAGCGTGCACATGGCAAAGACAAACAGCGCTAAGAACGCAAAGAAGCGCTCATAGCCCCGCTCGGGTTGCCCGCGTTCACGCATGTAGTCGCGCGAGTAAATCACAACGAGCAGCGAGACCCCGGTCACCGTCAGAAGCATGACAGATGTGAGCGGGTCTATCAGCAGCTCGACGTTGAAGGACGACTCCGTACCGCCTGCGATCCACTGATACAGCAGAATGTGCCAGGAATGTTCCCCGCCGGCGGCGCCGTGCACGTGGATAAACATGCAGATTGACGCGGCGAATGCCGTCCCAACGCCCAGGATGGTTGGCCAATGCGATCGGCCACGCAGTAGAATCGTGCCCAACACCGCACTCACCAATGCGCCGAGCAGCGGAGCGACCAGGATTACAATCCCCAAGATTCTTAGTGTTTCTTCCACCGCTGCCCCAGGTTAGGCGTTAGCCTCGCATCGTAGACCAGGCCTCGGCGTCCAGCGTTCCCTTCCGGCGATGCAGCAGGACGACCAGCCCGAGCGCCAGCGCCGCCTCGACAGCGGCAATCGCGAGAAGAAAGAGAGCGAACACCTGACCGTCCAGGTTTCCGTGAAGCCGCGCAAACGCGACCGCGTTGATCACTACGCCCTGGAACATAACCTCGGTCGAGAGGAACATGATGATGATGTTACGCCGGCACAGAAAACCCACGAGGCCCAGAGTAAACAAAACGGCGCCAAGCACTACTACGCACTGCGTGGTTCCGGGCATCAGAACGGCGCTACCTCTCTACCAGCCTGACCAAGCGGTCTGGGCGTCGTGCGAACGGCACTTACCGTAACCTTTTTCTTGGACATGGCGATCGCACCAATCATCGACACGAGTAGGAGCACACCGGCAAGCTCCGTCGCAATGACATATCTGGTCATTACAGCGGCTCCGATCCTGGCCGTGTTGCCAGACGGCATGCTTCCTGCGGGTGCCGTCAGCTCCGCAGCGGCGACCGGAGCGCCGGCTTGGGCGCTTGCCTCGGGCAGGTGCCCCGACTGCCCCACAATCGCGGCCATCAGAATGAACCCGCACAGAACCGCCAGAAACGGCTCACGTGCCCGCCGATCGTAGATGGGAGATCCGCTCTGTTGCGCAAGCATGATGACAAACAGGTACGTCACGATGATGGCACCAGCATAGATGATTACGAGTGCGACGGCGACGAACTCCGCCTGCAGAAGGACAAGCAGCGCCGCAACTGCCAGTACCACCAGTATGAAATACAGGGCGCTGAACACCGGTCTGGGGTGGGTGATTACTCGGGCCCCCGCGACCGCCGCGACGGCGGAGAACACGTAGAACCACACCGTGGTGCCTCCGGGCGTAGCAAGTCGCGTTGCAAACAGCGTCAGGAGCAACACCAAAGCCGACGCAGCCACAAGACCTCCGGCGGTCTTCGTCGATCGCCCGCTCTTTGGAAGCAGAAGATAGACACCCGCACCCCCGAGAGCGACGGCGCAGTACAGCAAGTAGCCGGTTGATGCGCTCACGCACAGCCCCCTTTCCCTGCCGCGGAGCCACCGGTCGCCGATCGGTCGCCTGTTCCCGGATAGCCGGTGATGTGCGGGTTCTTCCTGGGCTTGTCGTCTTTGGTCGCGTCGTAGATGGCCAGCAGTTTCTCCTTGTCGAGTATCATCTCCTCGCGCGTTCGACTGACCAGATCGTAGCGTGGTGTCAACTCGATGGCATCCACAGGGCATGCCTCTTCGCACATGCCGCAGTAGATGCAGCGTAGTTCGTCGATGTCGAACTTCGCGGGGTACTTCTCGCGGTCGTCCCAGGGTGCCTCCGCAGCCTCGATATGTATGCAGTGGGCAGGGCATACGGTGGAGCACATGAAGCAGGCGACACACGCGACACGGTCCTGCTCGTCGCGGTTCAACCGGTGGACGCCTCGATAGTTCTGCACCCGCGCTTCGCGCTTCTGTTCCGGGTACTGGACGGTGGCGGTTCCCCTGCACACTGTATTGCCAAAGTGGCGAAGCGTCGCGCGCATGCCGTCGATTATCTGCGGCAGATACAACCGCTCGGGCGCGGTAACCGGAGGTCCATCGACGTACAGGATGTCAGCTTCGTCGATCATGGTTGTATCACAGCCTGGCGGGCGGCACCGCGTCCGGGTATCGCCGGCAGATTCACCGTTCGCCCTGAAACCTCTGTAGTCGACCAACCGGCCACGACAAGCGCGACGGCAACAACTGCGATGTTGCCCACCAGCGCCCAGATCGAATGTTGTAAACCCAGGTAAAGCAGCGTCGCGGAGAGCAGAAACAAACCCAACGCCATGGGTATCAGACCCTTCCACGCCAGGCGCATCAACTGGTCAAACCGGAAGCGCGGTAGAGTCCAGCGTATCCACATCATCGCGAAAATGAAGCATGCGACCTTGGTGCACAGCACGGCGACTTTAATCACAACCGCAAACAAGCCGGTCGCCGCCGGCTGCGTCCACGGGAGCCACGGTAGGTGCCAGCCGCCGAGGAACAGCACGGCGATCAGAGCGCTAGTTGTGATCATGTGAGCGTACTCACCCAGGAAGAACATGCCGAACTTAAGGGCGTTATACTCCGTATGGAAGCCCCCTACCAGCTCCTGCTCCGCCTCGGCAAGGTCAAATGGAGCGCGGTTTGACTCAGCAAGGGCCGTTACAAACAGAATGAAGAACGGTACCGGATAGAGAAAGACGTTCCATCGCGGGATAAACCCGAACCAGTACCCCGTCTGCTGAAGCGTAATCTCCTCCAGGCGCAGCGTACCCATCGCGAGCACGACTACGAGTATGCAGAGCCCGAGAGGAATCTCATAACTGAGCATTTGTGCCGTGGCGCGCACGGCGCCGTACAGCGAGTACTTGTTGTTGCTGGACCAGCCGCCTACGACCACACCGTAGACGCTCATAGAGGCTACGCCAAGGATATAAAGCAGCCCGATGTCCGGCTTGGCGACCTGGACGTCGATCAAGTTGCCTCCAAGTTGCCACTGTCCGCCCCAGGGGATCGCAGCGAACCCGATGAACGCGACAAGCATGGCCACACCCGGAGCCGCCACAAAGAGAACCTTGTCAACGTGCCCGGGGATAATGTCCTCCTTGAACGCCATCTTGATCCCGTCCGCGATCAATTGGAAGATCCCTCCGGGCCCGACACGGTTGGGCCCCTGGCGGTCCTGGATGAAAGCAGCGACCTTCCGCTCAAAGTAGATGCAATACGCCGAGACACCCAGCAGCACGACGACAATGATCAATGAAAGAATGATACTGACGCCGAACTGACTGGTCAGAAAAGCCGACATAACAGCTATCCGATGCAGCGCCGCCTGGCTGCCTTCCCGGCCGCCGCTTCCGCGCCAGCGGCAACCGCCGCTACTCGTGCATGAGGCCGGAACCGTGCATGCAAGGTGGAGGGCAAGCTACGGTGCATGCGCGGGCTCCCGCGCGACGTCGGGCATCTCGGCGAACAGCGGTATCGTCGCCGCCATCAACTCGCGCACGGCCGCACCACGATAAATCCCTGTGAACCCGGCAATCTCGTACAGATACTGCCCGTCATGGTGAGCGCCGTTCGGGGCCTTTATCGCCCGCTCAAACGTCCGCAGTATTCCTTTGCCGTTGACGAAACTACCCTCGCGTTCCGCCCACGCACATGCGGGGAGTAACACGGACGCCTTGCGCGTCAGAGCGCTCTCGAACATGTCGTGTACGATAAGGAGTTCAATCTTATCCGCAAACTGGGCAGCCTTGTCATCAAGCCACTTGCCGGGATATCCCCCACCGATCCAGCATGCTTTCACTGCTCCCGAGGTGGCTCGCTCGACCAGCTCGTCAAAGCTCAGCCTCACTCCACCTGCAGCGTCAAGGACCAGCTCGACTCCTCGGCGATTCGGGCACTTCTCCTTTGCGATAGTGAACTTAACGCTGTCACCGCTTGCGCCGGGGGGGAAACGCTGATCCTGCCCCTCCATAGGCACCGGTCCGCTGGCCAGCACCGCGTCCGGCGCCATCTCGCGAACGAACCGTGCGAGAAGCCAAGCTTCCTCGCAGGCCATGAACGGCGACAGTATGGCTGCCACACTTGCTCCACCATCTCTGCGTACATGGTCTTCAAGGCGGAAGCGCACGATGGCCGGGAGCTCTTCCCACTTGGGTTTAGTCATCTCCACACCGCGGCGAACCGCAGGGGCGGTGATTCGTGTGGGGGCATGTACGTGCTTGTACCCGAACCTGCCCGCATCACATATCCACCAGTCGTTGACGCCGGGATCGTATCGCGGTTTGAGGCGGTAGATCGTGTTGTCGCAGTGCTCGACGCGAATCGCGCAGCCCGTCGCACAACCGGGGCAGATCGAAGGCGTAGCCGAAAGCTCCCACACCCGCCTCTTGAACAAGAAGTCCTTATCGAGCAGCGCCCCGACGGGGCACAGATCGACTACGTTACCTTGCAGGGGGTTGTCCAGCGGCCGACCGGGAAACACGTCTATCTCGTTCAGCGAGCCCCGATTGACCACGCACAGTTCGTGTGTGCCGGAGATCTCATTCGTGAATCGCACACAACGATTGCACAGGACGCATCGATCGGAGTACAACAGCGTACGCGGACCAATGTCCTTCTTGGGGTTCTGGAGCTTATCTTCGACCATACGCGACTCGGCACGCCCGAACCTGTAGCTGTAATCCTGCAGGTAGCATTCGCCCGCCTGATCGCAGACCGGACAGTCCAGGGGATGGTTCAGAAGGAAGAACTCCATGCAGTTCTTCTGGTTCTGTGCCACCCGTTCAGCCGTAAAGCGCACCTCAAGCCCTTCGCGCACCAACGTCTGGCAGGCCGGGACCAGCTTCGGCGACCAGTCCATCTCGTGCGTCTTGGGATTCGGCATTTTCATTTCCATCAGGCACAGGCGGCACGAGGCTACCACGCTCAGCCCGGGGTGGTAGCAGTAGTGCGGTATGTCCCACCCCGAATCCAGCGCCGCCTGCAACACGGTGTTGCCCTCGCGGCTATGAACGTCTTGACCGTCTATGATTACCTTGACCATAGGTTGTGCTATCGCCTGTGAGAGCACCGCGTCGCCGCCGGGACATCATATCCCGTAGTCTTTACGGCGCTCCTTCCCCCGCGCAACACGGGTTCAAGCGCCATCCGGTGCATCAGATACCCGGCCATCGGGCGGCTCCGAGTCGTCCGACACCGGGGTTGGACCAGTCGCTGAAAGCGTAGACCCAACCCTTGACCTCATAAGGTCCTTCGTTCCGAGAATCACCGCGCTGCGTTCGCCCATCGATTTTTCAGTTCATCGCGCTCAGCACGGCCTCAACGCGACCGCGGGGCTGGGCACGGATGGCCTGCTCCAGTTCACCGCGGAATTTCCTGATAATAGTTTCGATCGGGTAGGTCGCGCCATCCGCAAGGCCGCAAATGCTGAGCCCGGGCATCATGCCCATATTGCGGGCGGTCTCCGCCAAAATATCAAGGTCTTCAACGCGCCCGCCT
>JBHHXS010000099.1:0-11218 GCA_046757145.1 Phycisphaerae bacterium
TGCGCCTGTCGTCTCTCGACGGGGATGGTCTTCTTTGTTTCACTATCAGAGAAGGTCAGGCGCTGTGCAGCATCGAGCGACAGGAGCGTCTTGTCCGCGTTTTCGAAGGACGCAAAGGATTCCGGGCCGGCATACTCCCACGTTCCGCCTCGTGCTTTAGATAGCAGTCTGGCGTAAGGTTCTCCAACGGCATCGGCACACGCCCTCGCATGGTGTCTCAGGCCGCGATCGAGAGTCTCAAAAAATGCCGCTTCTTCCTCCCGGATTAGTTCGGTAACGTGTTGGATGTTCCTACCGCCGTGGGCCGTTCGCAGCTCGGGGAAGGCTTCGCCCATGTGATCGACGAGCGGTTTGACCAGGTCGCAGAGGAAGGGCTCGCGCATGTTGAGATACTGCCGGCCGTAGCGAACCGCACGACGGAGCATGCTACGAAGTACGCCTCCCCGGCCATCCCGATCCGGTATTGCGCCGTCCGTCAACGCGAATGTAAGGCAGCGGATATGGTCGGCGATGACGCGGTAGGACACGTCGATCATTGCCTGATTGTGGGCGTCTGCAAAGCCGCCCCTCACCGCATCGTAAGCCTTGGGCGTCAGTCCGCGCGAGCTCTCCGGACTTCCGCGCGTCGTGCGATCTGAAGCATCCCGTTCGCGCAGGGCCGTTCCGTTCTTGTCGCGGTCCTGAGTGTCGGGGGGGAGCCTGCCTTCGTAGGCGCGGGCCCCGGTCTTCTTCTGCTTCCTATAGATCGCGTAGATCGCGTCGAGAATCGGGGTGAAGACGTCGGTATCGTAGTTGCTGACCTGGCCCAGCTTACCCGTCTCCTTGCCGGCTAGAACTGCACACAGACGCTCGAATCCCATGCCGGTGTCGACATGCTTGGCCGGCAACGGCGTCAGCTTCCCATCGGACCCGCGGTTGAACTGGATGAACACCAGGTTCCACAGCTCGATCACGCGGGGATCGCCTGCGTTGACCAGTGCTGCGCCGGAAGCGTCAGGCGTAAGATCGATGTGTATCTCGCTGCATGGGCCGCATGGCCCGGTATCGCCCATCTCCCAGAAATTGTCCTTTTTATCACCCGGGTGGATGTGGGTCGGGTTGATGTCGGTTACCGTTCGCCACAGCTCTGCAGCCTCACTGTCAGGCTCGAGCCCCTCGCTCTGGTCGCCTTGAAAATAGGTCGCGTGAAGGCGCGCCTTCTCGATCCCCCAGACGCCCGTGAGCAGCTCCCAGGCCCACTCGATCGCCTCCTTCTTGAAATAGTCGCCGAACGACCAGTTCCCCAGCATCTCGAAGAATGTATGGTGGTAGGTGTCCCGCCCGACGTCATCGAGGTCGTTATGCTTGCCACCGGCCCGGATGCACTTCTGGGTATCGACCGCCCGTCTGTAGGGTCTCGAGCCCTTGGCCAGGAAGACATCCTTGAACTGGTTCATCCCGGCGTTTGTGAACATGAGCGTCGGATCATCGAAGGGAACGACCGGGGATGATCCCACGATCGCGTGGTCCTTGGAGGCAAAAAACTGTAGAAACTCTTCTCGCACTTTCCCGGAGTTCATACGCCTACTGTACCCGATGCCTGCTTACGGTCCAGTTGCCTGCACGTCCGGTCCGCCGGGGCCGAAGGCTGCACACCTCCCTCGAATCCGCATAGCGCTGTCGGGTGCGGGCACGCAGATGCTGGTGATCCTGCCGGCTTTGGAGGTTGTCGCCAGCCACGGTGAAGATGCCGGCAACGCAACAACCTTGACAAACCCTCATCGGCATAATAGCGTCCGGCGCAGCGGTCGACTAGAGAATGACAAGGAGCGGCTATGCGTAAAAGAACCTTTCTGTTCCCATTGGCAACCAGCGTCGCATTGGTGATGATCGGATGTGCCCCGACCGGCAAACGCGTCACGATTACTGCGGAGAAGAACCCTACGACGCTAGCGGGGCGCGGTGACCCCAGCATCGACGACGAACGGTGCCCCTCTGCCTGGATCTACATTGACGGACACGAGGGGAGTTTTATCGAGAAGGACGGCGTGCCCCAGGTTCAGTGGGTCATTGCACAACCCGTCAGCACTACGCCGACCTTCCGAGTGGAAGTGCTTGACGACCTCCTCGGAACACCGAAGGACTTCAAATGCATTCTGTACCCTTATGAAACGACTGGTGAGTCCAGTATGGGGTACGGCATCGCAGCGGAGGACGGGGCTTTCAAGATCGGGCATGATTATCCGTTGCTGCAGCCGGGACCCGAGTTCATCATTCGCGTTGCAGGAACCGACGAGATGCTCACCCAGATCGACCCGTTAGCACCCGGATCGTATCTACTGACGGCTAAGATCGAGAACCGCGAGATGGGTCTCGAGACCCTGGCCGTCACCTACTTCACTGTAGGCGAGGCCGTCAGCGCCGCCGATTGATCGGGCCTGCACCACGCAGTCGCAAAGACCCCGCAACACCAACGCCTCAATCCGAAGGATCGCTGCAGACCGCACTCAACGGAGGCTGCAACGCTTTCGATCGACAACGCCTAAGCGGTCCGGGCCGGTTGCGGAGCGACGGAGCGTTCATCTGAGCCGGGCGACCGGCGCCGGGCACTTAGCCGGCGAGCACGCCTGCGAGTCTGGGCCTCCTCGCGGACATCGACGAGGTTGCCTTAGGTAGTAGGCTCCGCGAAACGGGGCCCAACTGACCGACAACTAGCAGCTCGAACTTCTGGAGCTCCCATTCCCAGCAATGATGTGCCGCTACATATCGCCGGGCCGCCCGCCCTATACGTTCGCGCTCGCGCGCGTTCTTCAATAGGCGGACCACTGCTGCAGTCGTCTCTTCCGGAGTGTTGGCAACAACGTACTCCTGGTTGTGGCTGCCGTAGATGCCCTCACAAGCTCGTTTCGAGAGGACGACGGGCTTCGCGGCGGCCATCGCCTCGAGAACCTTATTCTGAAGCCCGCGCGCTATCCGCATTGGTGCCACGCTCACCATGAAGCGTTGCACCTCGACCGGCATGTTGGTCACCTCGCCCACTACCTCGACGCCGGGAACTCGACCAAGGCGCTGAACGCGCCGCGTCGGCGCCCGGCCCACAATACGAAATGTGCACTCCGGACAGGCCGCCCGAATGCCCGCCCAGCAGTTCTCCACGAACCAGCAGGCCGCGTCCACGTTAGGGCGATAGTCCATCGTTCCGACGAAACCAACCACCGGGCCAGCCAGCGCCACGTCGTTGAACGCATTGAGCCGCCTGATGCCGTTATCCGGGTAGGGCACAGCCTCGTGTGACTTACCGTCGTTCTGTTTTGCCGCAGTGAGGTCCGGCAGCGAGACCCCATTGCCCACAATCTGAATCCTGCCTGCCGGGACCACATTACCCAGTAGCGCTGCCTCGGCCTCGGTGATAAGGATGGTTGTATCGAACGCGTTGAGCCAGTCGTGCTCTCGAACGGCGAGGCGAGCCCCCTCCGCTGCATAGATACCGCGCAGCGGAAAGCGGGACGCCGCAGCGTAATCCAGCCATTTGCGGCTGTCCAAATCACATAGATCCAGTACCCGCCTGTTAGTCGGGACGTGCAGCGCATAGCGGGCCATGCTCGATGAGAACGCTACCACCACGTCAAACCTCGCCGCTTTCGCCCAGCGATTCAACGCCAGGGTCATTCTCCGGTGAGAGTAGAACGACTCGGTGATGGATCGCCCCCGGAGAAGTCCGCCCAGCCCGTGCAAGGCCGCCGGAGCACGCTGAAGCCTGATGGCCACAACTTGGTGACAATAGGCAGACAGCAGATCGACGTACTTTTCGTCAGCCGCTTTGTCTACGAAGCACGCACACCACACACGATAGTGCTTGGCCAAATGCTCGAGCTGTCTAAAAGACCGTAACTTGTCGCCCTTGTCGGGAGGAAAGGGAATCCTGTGCGCTAGATACAGAATGTCCATGATTTCACCCGGGTATGTGTTTAGCAAGTCCGGCGCCAACCACCCTCGTTATAGCAAGGGGCAGGTGCGTCCAGAGCCTGCGTGCCAGTTGCAATCTAGGATTCGACGGATAAAGATCGACTGCCCTGTGCTCGCGGAGCGTGCATCGTTGATACCCCAGCGGGTGCGGTTCGAAGCCGTGATAGCGCTTGAAGTTGTAGCTGCCCGTGTTTTCGCGTCGTGTCCTGCCAAAGTCGAATTCGCGATAGCCCCGTTCCACGCCGCGTTCCATTGCGGTAAGGTAGATGAAGTTGGCGGCATGGTACGTACGGGCATCTGCCGTCGTACCGACGAAATAAGGCATCACACGATCTTTGAACAGAAAGGTGACGAGTCCTGCCACCACGCGCCCCTCCCTGCGTACCAGGGACACCCAGTGACGCCCGGGGGTGTGCTCCAGGAGCTTCTCGAAAAAACGAAGCGGATAGTTGAGCGACGCCAGCCTGCGCATGCTGATCGAGTACAAGCGCCAGGCTTCGGTGAGACCTTCATCGCCGAACTCAACTGTGAGTCCGAACTTGTCCCTTGCGTTGCGCGCCGCAGCCCTCGCCTTACGCGGAAGCCATCCCAGCACGTCGCTCGGAGCAGTCGGCAGGGCACGGCGAAACACCACGTAACGAGCGACTGTCGGCAGAGAAGGGATGCGAGCGCGCTCACTACGTAGTTCGAGCGTCCAGCACTCACGCGCCGCACCAATGTCTTTGGCCCTTTGAAACAGCGCCGCGACGACTTCATCATCATCTGCAACGGCACCGCCGCCGACGCCATAAGGCACGCTGACAAGCATCCGGCCGGCGATCCGACTCCAGACCACGAACATCGGGAGTATCCCTACAACGCGGTCACCACATAGCGCAACCAAATAAACGGGTTCATGCCCAAAAGCCTCCGCCACCGCTTTCCGCCAGGCAGTGGTGTGAAACAGCGTTGCCTCCCCGTGCGATTCAACGAAACTGTCCCAGGCCGACTCTAAGTCTTCAGAAAGAAGCACGACGTGCCCTGAGGACTGAGCTGGCGACGAGAGCTCGTGTACCTGCGCCACCGCGACGCATCGTGCTGTCGCTGTACTAGCCACGCGCATCCATCTCCAACAGACGAGCGTTGCTGGGGCGGGCGTGCGAAACGACGTAGCGGTACTTCCCAGACTCCACGCTCGGGATTCTGTCGACCATTTCAACCCTTACTGCAACCTGGCCGTCCACTACCGGACGAACGCTATCGATCACGGCATCGCGCGTAACACGCACGTTGCGGTCGTCACACACCACGTCCACGGTCAGCGTGTAGTCCTCATGCTGAGTCACGCGAAACTGGCGCAGACCGTTCATCGAGCGCAGCGGATAGATGATTGAAAGGGCGTGCTTGACGTCACCGTTGGGTAGGTACAGGAAGTCGGTGGCCCTGCCTTGCACAACGTCAAGCAGGGGAAGTCCGCGTCCGCACTCACAGCGGCCGGGCCTTAGCCGGCCGATATCCCCCGTGCGATAGCGGATGAACGGCATGGCATACGCGTCAAGGTGGGTCACGACAATCTCGCCGGCCTGTCCGACCTGTACCGGTTGGCCGTTCTCGACGATCTCCACCAAGACGTTTTCGCCCATCAGGTGCGTGCTTTTCCTCGGGCACTCATGAGCGATGAAGCCTACTTCGCGGCTCCCGTAACCGTCGGCCACGGGCACCCCGAAATAGGATTCGATGACCCTCCTATAGTGCGAATAGCACACTTCTCCGGTTACGAACACGGCGCGCAAGCACGGCGTGTTGACTTGCCGACCGCGCGACTCAGCGTACTCCGCTAGAAGGGCCAAGCTGCTCGGATAACCGAAAATGCACGCCGGCCTGAAGCGCTCCACGACCTCGAGATAGTCATCCATGCGCGCTTCCGACATGCTGAACGCACTGATAAGACGCTCGTTGAACAGGGCGTCGCGCACGCGCTTCAGAAGATTCGTACGCCTGGATTCTATGGGGGACCCCCATAGGTACAGCTCGCGCTGCCCAACATCCACGCCAAACCATCTGTGTGTGCGAATCCGCGCTGCTTGGTCGTAAGCCTGTCGGCGTCGGTCGAACCAGAACATGAGCGGCTCACCCGTCGAACCGCCGGTCACACATGGGAAGACGCCTCCCGGAACGCTCCGACAGACCATGGAATCGAGGTCCTCGCGGATCTCGGATTTGTCGAGCAGCGGCAGGCGCGCGAGCATCTCATAGGGTTCGCGATTCGTGATGTCAACCCCCGCTTGCCGGAAACGCCTTCGGTAAAAGGCTGTGTTTGCATACGCGTGGCGAAGCAGGGCCAGAAGCTTCCGCTCTTGCAGCCTGCCGAGGTCGTCAGGGCTTACCCATTGCGAGTCCTCCAGTTCGCGTAGGCAGCGGAACGTAGGGCGCCCGAGAACCCTTTCGTGAAGCGGATAAACCAGGTGACGAACCACAGGCGGAAACATGGACGGAGATTCCTCTTAAGCGCCCCGATGGCACGATCAGCAGTTGTCTGGCTCGTTTCAATGCCGCGCACCCCGGCGGCGGATATGTTATCGGCAGGGTGGGCGCTTCGATTTGGCTCGAGCCCCGCTCCGGCGTGGCAGCGTAAGGAACGCGGGTCCGGGGGGCGGGGGGCGGGGACTGGCGAATTCCAACGCGGCTTCCGTGTCGTCATTGGGGTACACTAACACCGTGTGTCACAAGTCCGCCGACGTTTCGAGCCGCAGGATGCGTCCGTTTACGCAAAGCCTTGAGGGGAGCGACCCACGACTCAGGTTTTGGACCGTCGTCGCGTTGCTAACGAGACGTAGCACCGGAACCCGCCATCGGGCGGCGCATCGTCGAAGATGCCGGGCGGACTCGCGCCTCTGCGCCAAACACGTCGGCTATGAAGTCACGCCCATCACGACCGGCTTGTACCAGATGGCGAGATGCATCAGGCCGCGAGTGTAGAGTCCGGCGACGACATCGTCGCCTACCACTCCCCACCCTCCGGGCCAGTGACGCTCGATGTAGCCGGCCGGTGGAAACTTCACAATGTCGATCGCCCGCTCAGCGACGAGCGCAAATAGAACCAACTGCCATGTGAAAGGCACACACGCCACCGCCACCATGAACCCGACAATCTCATCCCACACAAGCCTGCCGCTGTCCTTGCTACCCAAGATTTCGTCGCCGACGTGATGGAGCCACACGGACGTCGTAGCAAACGCAGCCGTAACCAGCACATACATCAACCAGTGCCAGGTGTGCATCACGTAGTACAACGGAACGCCCACGAGGACGACGGTCACGGTGCCCGAAGCGGGTAGGTGTCCGAGGGGCCCGATCGATCCTGCCAGGAGCAGGAGTCTTTCTCCGACTGTCCGATCACCATTCATAGCGTCCATCCGTGTACAGTCCGGCACGTAACTCCAACCCCTGCGCAGCACACATGATCGGGTACACTGGGCAGCGTGTCCACCACGCCGGACTGGCGCGCGAGCCGCCTTCTGCTGAGCGCCCTGCCTTGCCCGGCGTAACGCCCTAGTAACAAGGGTATCATGCTGTTGTCCTCGCCGGTCGATGCACGGTATAACCGTCATCGGCATTTAGGGACGGGTTCACCTGACGGATCGTGTTTTCTGGCGCGCCTTGTGAGCGCTGCGTCCGTGTGGAGACGGTGTGAGGGTTACTACTGGTTGACCGCATGGGATCTATTCGGTGTGAAGTTGCAGAGGGTACACGACACATGAAAGCCAAGAGGAATAAAGAATCGAATATCGTAGCTGGTAAGCTTGATCGCAGTGGCGGCGCAGTCCATTCGAACGGGTCAGTCCTGAGACCATCGTCACTCTTCGCGGTGGTTCTGGGATTGGTCATTTGTCTCCAGGCCGCGCCGGTGACTGCGAAACCGGTGAAGGCAAACAAGAGGCCGGAGAAGGTAAGGCTGCCGGATAACAAGACGAAACTCGAACAGGAAACACCGAAGACACCGCAGGAGGGCCCTAAACCGAAGATCGTAATCCCTGAACCCGTCCACGACTTCGGCGAGACCTGGATGGGGCCGAAGTTGACTCACACCTTCGTCATAAAGAACGAGGGCGATGCGCCGCTGCATATCGAGCGGGTCAAGCCCGCATGCGGCTGCACGCTGGCGGGGGCACATCCCAAGGTCATTCAGCCGGGAGGATCGGGTGAGTTCCCCTTTTCCATTAACAGTAAGAAGCTCCGTGGCAAATACGAAAAGTCGATATCAGTCCAGACGGACGATCCCATAACGCCTACCGTCAGGCTGAAGCTGCGCGGCGTCTGCAATCGCTACGTCGACGTTGTTCCCACCAACGCAAACTTCGGGAAGGTGGCCTTCGATGAGCCACATAAGCGTGTGCTCAAGATCACCAACAACACGGACAAGCCCCTCGAACTCGAACTCGACAAGACCGAGGAAGGCGAGTTCAAGTTCAAAATCGTCGAGAAGATACCGGGAAAGAACTACGAACTCCATGTCTCTATGGAGCCGCCCTATAAGGCAGGACGTCAGCAGGCGCGCCTAGTCCTGAAAACCAACTTCGAACAGCAAAGCGAGATCAGAACCGCAGCGAGCGCCACCATCCCGAACCGTCTTGACGTACAGCCTCCCACCGTCACGCTGGGCATAACCAGGGTGGACAAGGCGTACAAGCGCCCGATCCGCTTCTACAACTACGGCAAGAATAGCGTCAAAGTGCTTGAGGCGACGTGCGACGATCCGGCTGTCGGTCTTGAAGTGCAGGAACGCTCCGCTGGAAGGTCGTACATCATAACCCTGGATATACCCAAGGGGTATATGCCCCCTCCCACGGGGCGAACCATCACCATCAAGACCGACGACCAGGAACAGCCCTTTGTTAAGGTGCCGCTCCTGCCGCCCCCTCAGCAACAAGCGCGTGCGAAGACCCGTCCGCAGAAGCGACCCGCGGAGCTGCTGGTGGGCCAGCCGGCGCCGGATTTCGTTCTTGCCACGACTGCGGGCAAGCCGCTGGGCGGGCAGTCCTTCAAAGATCACGTGACCGTGTTGGATTTCTTTGCCCCCAACTGCGGCTTCTGCAAAAAGCAGATCCCGCGTCTCGAGGCGATTCGCAAGGAGTATGAACCCAAAGGTGTCCGTTTCGTGGCGCTTAGCCAGACCATGAGGAAGCCGTTCACGGATGCCCAGGTGAAGGCGAAGATTGCGGAACTAGGCTTCCAAGGTGAGCTCGCCATCAACCACAACAATTCCGTAGGACAGCTCTTCAAAGCCATGAGCTTCCCGACCATGGTGATTGTGGGTAAAACAGGCAAGGTTGACGCTGTCAATGTCGGTAACGTAGCCGACCTCGAGACCAGGTTGAAGGGGCAACTGGACGCTCTGCTTGCGGGTAAGCCCGTCCCCGCGCCCGAAAAGAGTGCCGCTGCCGATTCCCCGGCCAAACGCCCGAAACGCCCGGCGGAACAGCTCGTGGGCACGGTGGCACCCGCGTTCTCCTTCGAGACGATGGACGGCCGAAAGATGAGCAAGGACGACTTGGCCAAAGGCCCCGCGACCGTCCTCAACTTTGTAGCGCCGAACTGCGGGTTCTGCAAGAAGCAGGTACCCAGGCTGGAGAAGCTTCGCAAGTCATATCAGGCTAAGGGCGTGCGCTTCATCAACGTCGCAGAGACCATGCGGAAGAAATTCACCCCACAGGAGACCGCTGACATCTTCAGCAAGATAGGGTCGAATCTCGAGCTCGCGTACGATGGCGACAACAAGGTAGGGCCGCTCTTCAAGGCCAACAGCTTCCCGACGATGGTCGTACTGGGCAAAAGTGGAAAGGTCGAAGCCGTCAACATCGGCAATATCGCCGATCTAGAGACCAGGGTGAAAGGCCAACTCGACGCCCTTATTGCAGGCAAGCCGGTACCGACGGTCGAGACTACGGCGGCTGCAACTCCAAACACAAAGCCTAAGCCTAAGGCACGCCCCGTCGATGAGCTGGTGGGCAAACCCGCACCCGCGTTCTCCTTCGATACGATGAAGGGGAAGAAACTCTCCAACGCGGAATTACGCAAGCACCCCGCCACGATACTCAATTTCGTCGCCCCTAACTGCGGGTTCTGCAAGAAGCAAGTTCCGAGGCTCGACAAGCTGCGTGCAGAGTACGAGGCCAAGGGGGTGCAGTTCGTCAACGTCGCCCAGACCATGCGCAAGAAATACACCCCCGAGGAAGCTGCCGAGGTGTTCAACAAGCTCGGGTCCAAGATAGAGCTCGCCTACGACGGCGACAACAAGATCGGGCAGCTGTTCAGGGCTTCAGGGTTCCCCACGATGGTCGTGCTGGGCAAGGACGGCAAGGTCCAGGCGGTCAACGTCGGAAATGTCGGTGACCTCGAGACGCGAGTAAAAGGACAGCTTGACGCGCTCATTGCCGGCAGGCCCGTACCCACGGTCAAGGCCGCGGCCCGACCACCAGCAGCAAGGGTTCGGCCAGACGAACGGATCGGCAAACCGGCCCCGGCTTTCAGGTTCATAACCCTGGATGGTAAACAGGTGAGCAATGCCTCCCTCGACAAGCAGCCGGCAACGGTAATCAACCTTGTGGCCCCCAATTGCGGATTCTGCAAGAAGCAAGTCCCGCGGATAGAGAAACTGCGCCAAGCCTACGAGGAAAAGGGCATACGCTTCATCAATGTGGTCCAGACCATGCGCACCAAGTATACACCGGAAAACGCAGCCAAGGTCTTTGCCGATCTGGGGTCGAAAATGGAAATCGCCTATGACGGCGACAACAAGGTCGGCAGCGCCTTCGGCGGCGGCGGCTTCCCTACGATGATCGTGCTGGGGAAAAGCGGAAAGGTCGAAGCCGTTAATGTCGGAAACATCGGCGACCTCGAGGAGAGGTTGAAGGGCCAGCTCGATTCCCTGATTGCTGGCAAACCAATACCGCAGAAGTACATAGCCAAGCAGTCGAGAAGGCGACGCCCGGCAGAGGGCATGGTCGGAAAGGCCGCTCCTCAGTTCTCCCTGACCACGCTCGAGGGTAAGCGAGTAGGTAACGAGGAGTTCTCCAAGTACAAGGCAACGGTTTTGAACTTTGTCGCCCCCAACTGCGGATTCTGCAAGAAGCAGATTCCGACGGTTGAGAAGATTCGCAAGGAGTACGCGTCTCGGGGTGTGCGCTTCGTCAACATCGCTCAGAAGATGCGCAAAGAGTACACCGTTGAGGAAGCGACGAAAGTGTTTGAAGGCGTCGGCTCCAACCTGGAGCTGGCTACTGACTTCACCAAC
>JBHHXS010000100.1:0-11190 GCA_046757145.1 Phycisphaerae bacterium
CGGGGTTCAGCTCCATCATGGGCACGTGCTTGTGAGCAGCCGCATGAAACACTATCGCTGGGCGCTCCTGCTCGAATATCACCTTCATAGTCGCTCGGTTGGTGACGTCGGCGACGTATGGAACAACATCGATATGAGGTTGTTTGCGCTGCAGTTCTCGGTGGATGTGGAACAGGGAGTTCTCCGCCCGCTCGAGAAGCACCAACCGCTGGGGGAAGTATGAGGCAATCTGCCGACACATTTCCGCGCCTATGCTGCCGCCCGCGCCGGATACGAGGACGCGCTTGTCGCGCAGGTCCGCACCGATCTTGTCGGTATCCAACTGGACGGGTTCGCGTCCGAGGAGATCGCCGATGTCCACGTCGCGAATTCGGCTTACCTTTACGCGCCCTTCAATGACATCGGAGACAGCGGGAATAGTGCGGAAATGCACGCCGGTGCCTTCGCACCGTTCCACAAGGTCACGTATCAGCCTTGGAGACATCTGCGGCAGTGCGATAAGAACTTCCTGAACGCCGTACTCCAGGCATACCTCGCGGATCTGGGTTGTCCGGCCTATGATCTCGACTTCATGAATCCGCCCGTGAAGCTGAGCCACCTCGTCATCGAGGAAGCCCACACACTCGTAGCGCTCGCGGCGCATGCGGAGGATCTCGCGCAGGACGGTTTCACCGGCATCGCCCGCACCGACGATAAGTACCCGGTTGGGGTTGCCGACGCGCCGGGCTTGGATGTCCTCGTAGTAAAACCTGACGAGGATCTTAGCGGCGCAGACGAAGACGATGGTGGCAGCCCAGTCGAGTGCGAACACTGACGACTGACGCAGTCCGGCCCCGCTTGCCCGATCTATCAGGGCCTCGCCGAACGCGTTCATCCAGATGTTCTCGAGCAGGAAGTATGCGGTAAGGAAGAAGAATGTGCCAACGAGCGAGGCGCTGATCACACCGAACAGATCCCGCAGACCGACATAGCGCCACGAGCTGCGGTACTGTCTGGTCCAATGAAAGACAAGCAGCTTGGTAGGGAGTGAGAGGGCGAGTAGGGGAGGGTAGAGTTCAACAAGCCAGCGATGGATAACGCCCCCTCTTTCAACCCAGTGGAAGTTATATGCGAGGAGAAACGCGGCAAGCAGGGCAAGGGCGAATAGAAGCGCGTGTCCCGCTGCTACGAGCATGAGGCGGTGGCGGATCACAAAAGCAGGTACGAGATCGTCGTTATGGTTGTTGGGTTCTTTCACGTCCACGTTACACTAGGTTGGTCCCCCATCCGCGTCGTCGGGGTGTACGACTGCCTGCATTTGCGCCGCCCAATCGGAAAAACGCTTACCGCCCGGGCTGGCAGCGAGCGCTTCTGCTGCCGCTATTGCCTCTTCCCGCCGGCCGCTGTACCACAGCACGAACGCGTGCAATGCCTGTGCCCCGGGATCTCCTCCGGTTAGGCGTACATAGGTCTCACATTGCATGTATACTTGGCGGGCATGGATGCGATCGGTGTACAGCTCGGTGAAATCCAAGCGGTGTGAGAATGGGGCCGGATCGCGCCGAACCATATTCGCCAACAGGACAATCGATTCTCGAAATGATCCAATGGATAATCGGCTGAATAGTTCGCCAATCCGTGCCTCGAAATCCGTCGGGTTCAGGGTGACGGCCGCTTTGAAGGCGTGGGCGGCTCGGCGGTAGTTGCCGACGTCCTCATGCCCCTGCTTGAACCATCGCCACGCCCGTGCGCGAGCCTCTGCGTGCGACTTGGCCGCGTTCGCCTCCAACCGTTCGCCAAGCTTGGCGAGCTCGACTGACGATCCTGGTGGTTCTGTGTCAGCGAAGGCCGTCGACGCGACGGCCGTCGGCAGTCCGATATCGCCCGTGCCGTACATCACTCTCGCTCGATGCACCGGTGCGTTCAGGGAGGTCGCCTGGAGCAACTCGCGACGGCGCTGAAGTACGACGCGCATGTCGCCGGCCTGCCCATAAACGGGGCGGCGGGCGAACCCACCGTACCGTGCGTATGCTTGACGCAGCGTATGGGGAACAGACCCCCCGGGTGAGGGATAGCTCGCTCTGCGCGACTGCATCAGCCTGTACATCTCGGTTGGGCGTGGGAGCGCAGTTAACACGCCTTGGCGAGGCACCGCCGCGGCCGGGGATGAGACCGGCCGTCCTACGGGTCGCACAGGCTCGTTACCGAAGGTGCGCACGCTTCGAAACGAGCGATAGACGTATCTGGCATTGCCGTATTTATCGACCGCTGAGACATCGCCCGCGTAAGAGCGCGCCGTCTGCCCCATGACACCCCGCGTGGACAGGCACACGCACGCCGCACACAGGGCGATCAAGTGTCCGGAGGTGTTGAAACTCGCGCGAATTGCGATGCATCGACCGATCATAGGTGGATCCTTCCGTCTCGTCTGGCTACGGGGCATTATCTGCCGCCGGGCCCCATCCGGGGCTCCTTTGCCTTGGATCGATCTGGTGGGCAGGCACCAGGCGAGTCAAGCCGCACGGCTTGATGGTACAATCGGCAAATCGTACGTTCCCGCACAGTTGTGATCAAGGCTCCTCGCCGGTCGGGCCGGATCCTGGCCGACCGTAACTTATATCGATCCAAGGGGTTACGGCACGACCGCCGCTCGCTGCGCCGTCGTCGGGATTGCCTCCAGCCGGTCCTTGAGCTCTTGAAAAAGCGTGCGGACTGGGGCGTAAACTTCACTTGTGCTTCGATCGGAGTTCGGCACAGCCTTGACCTGCTCCGCATGGGTGAGGATGTAGGTATTACCGCGGTCGACCAACTCGGAGTGAACCGACCACGCGGTGCTCATCTCACCGCGGTTGAAGGAGAAGCGCCGTGCCGTATCCATGACGTACGCGAACCAGGTTGAGGGGTCATGGGGCAGCCATCGAGGGATCACGAATTCAGGCGGTGCGTGAGGGGTCTCACCTGCACCGGCATCGCCAGGCGTGGGCTGCCGCACAGAACCCGCAGAGCGGTTATCATGATCTTTCCCACCGGGTATGCCCCAGTCTTCCGGTCGCCACCGCCCCGCTGACCAACGAGCGCGCATGGTTTGCACGTCTTCCCATCGTCGGTTGAAAGCGTGTAGGTCTCTGGCCATGATCGCTCGTTGCTTCTCGGTGAGTGTCGGGCGCATCTTGGCGACGACTCTATCGAATGCGCGGCGTACATCGGCCATCAGGGGTTCGCTTGTTTTTGCCCAATGTGCCACCTGTTCGCGGTCGATCGCCCCGGTGCGCATGTCGACCGGGAGGCCCTGGCGAATCTGCTGGAAGATCGTGCCGACGTGGCGCGACAGCCAGGCGCTGGCCTCGCGCACGAGTTCCTCCCGGAATAAGCCCGCCTGCGCATCGGAAAACCCGTAGCGCTCGCCCACGCGCCGGGATAGCAGATCAAAACGGTTCATGATCTGCCACGGGGGAATAGCGCCGACCTCACAGGCGATATCACGCGCTGCTAGATCCGCCTCGCTTGTCCAGCCATTACGCTCCCAAATGCGTTGCAATGCCTGCTGAACGAACGGGAATCCTTCTTCCCAGTCGATGTGCCCGAACTGTTCCTCTACGACCTGTGCGGTCTCCATTATAGGCTCGGTTGGCCAACCCTCTGTAGCCCCCTGGCATGCGGGAGCGCGGCAGGCCGAGGCAACGCCGATCCCGATCAGGGCGACGGCCCCCGGCGATGTCGCAAGGGCTCTGCGTAGGCGGCACATGCGATGCGAATCCAAGGTGATGAGTGCTCCACCAGCAAGCCGCTACTCCCCCCGCCGTCGGTACGCGCGTGGTGTCCGCACACGGTGACTTCGTGGAGGCAGTTTCGGTAGACACGATTGTACCTCACCAGGCGGCAGATGCGAACCGCCTTGGTAAGCCGGCAACTGCCAGCGGATCATCGCCGACCGGCCGGCGGCCCGTAGGTCGAACGGCGGTGGAGCTTATGAAACATCGTACTGACCTACGACCACCAGGCGTGGTTTTGTTGCCTGAGTTCATCAAGGCGCTCGAAATGCCTGCGTTGGCGGGGCTAGAGCGGTTTATATGTCCGGACGAGGTTGTCGACGACGGTGGGATCGGCGAGAGTGGAGGTATCACCCACGTTCTCGGGCTCGCCCTCGGCGATTTTGCGGAGGATTCGCCTCATGATCTTCCCTGATCGCGTCTTGGGCAGTCCCGGTGCCCAGTGAACGACATCCGGCGCGGCTATGGGGCCGATCTCCTCACGGACGTGCTCGGCGAGCTTTTTCTTCAGCTCGTCCCGATACTCTTCACCGGTTTTTAGGGTGACGTAGGCATAGATGCCCTGCCCTTTTATGGGGTGGGGGAACCCGACTACCGCAGACTCAGCGACTTTGGGGTGGGACACAAGTGCGCTCTCGACCTCGGCCGTTCCCATGCGATGCCCGGAGACGTTGATCACGTCATCTACGCGTCCCGTGATCCAGTAGTAGCCATCTTCGTCGCGTCTGCAGCCATCTCCGGTGAAGTAGAGCCCTTTGTGCGACGTGAAATAGGTTTCCTTGAATCGCTCGTGCTGCCCGTAGACGGTTCTCATTATCCCGGGCCAGGGCTCCTCGATGTAAAGCGCCCCCGACCCGGCGCCCTTGATCTCCCTGCCTTTTGCATCCAGTAGAACCGGTTTAACGCCGAAGAACGGCAGCGTAGCCGACCCCGGCTTGGTGGGAATGGCGCCGGGCAGCGGGGTGATCATAATCCCGCCCGTTTCCGTCTGCCACCAGGTGTCAACAATGGGGCAGCGATTCTGCCCGACCACGGTGTAGTACCATTTCCAGGCTTCGGGGTTAATCGGCTCACCTACTGTTCCCAGCAGGCGCAGGCTGGAGAGGTCGTGTCTTTTAACCGGGGCGTCGCCTTCGCGCATGATCGCGCGGATCGCCGTCGGCGCGGTGTAGAACTGGTTGACTTTATACTTGTCGACCACGTCCCAGAATCTTCCGGCGTCGGGATAGGTGGGGATTCCCTCGAACATTATCGTGGTTGCCCCGGCGCACAACGGCCCGTACACGATGTAGGAGTGTCCTGTCACCCAGCCGATATCAGCGGTGCACCAGTAGATGTCTCCGTCGTGATAATCGAATACGTATTTGAAGGTAAGCGTGGTGTAGACCATATACCCGCCTAAGGTGTGCAGCACACCCTTGGGTTTGCCAGTGGAACCGGAGGTGTAGAGTATGAAGAGGGGGTCTTCCGCGCCCATCCATTCGGGATCGCACGTGCTGGATGCCCCCTGCATGAGATCGTGCCACCAGTGATCACGTCCTGGTCTCATGGTGGTCTTGATCTTCTCCGGCCCCAAGCGCCGGTACACGATGCACGTCCTGACATTCACGCCCTTTTCGGTGCTGATGCACATTGCCTGATCGGCGTTGGCCTTGAGCGGAACAGCCTTGGTGCCGCGAAACGCTCCGTCGGTCGTTATGAGCACCTCGCACGAGCAATCGACGATGCGATCCGCGAGCGACTGTGGGCTGAAGCCTCCGAAGACGATCGAGTGGGCGGCCCCTATGCGCGCGCAGGCGAGCATGGCTACGGCCAGTTCCTTGACCATCGGCATGTAGATTGAGACCCGGTCGCCCTTTCTGACCCCCTTGGCCTTGAGCACATTAGCCAGCCTGCACACCTCCGCGTGCAGCTCGCGGTAAGTCAGCTTGCCGTCCTCTCCGGGCTCGTTGCCCTCCCATATGATCGCAACTTGGTCCCCCCGCCTGTCGAGGTGCCTGTCAATGGCGTTGTAGGTGATGTTGGTCTCTGCACCGATGAAATACTCTATCGAGATTTCGTCGTGGAAGTCATAGCGCCGGACCTTGTTCCACTGCTTGTGCCAGTAGAATTCCCCGGCGACCGCTGCCCAGAACCCTTCCGGGTCATCGATCGAGCGCCGGTACATCTGCTGGTATTGCTCGAAGGATTCAACGTGTGCCTTGCGAGCAAGGGCACTCGGCGGCGGGAAAACGTCGGCTCCGACGGGGGGTGCGTAAACGCTGGCGCCATCAGTCATGGCTCGTCAACTCCTAGACAAGTAGGGACATCCGGGCGCGGCAGAGACTCTCTGACTCCGGCAGCGATCTTACAGAACCCGCCCAAGCACGGCAACGAGCCTGTCTGCCGTCCGGTCGGTGGCGCCTTGATTACGGATCACCACCTCCCGCGCACGGGTGCCCAACTCCCGCGCGAGTGCAGCGTCACCGAGGATCGTCTCCATCACACCTGGTAATACTTCGGCGGTTTCAGCAATGCGAATTGCGTCCGCCTGTGCCAATGCCGTAACAGGTAGACGGAAGTTGTCGGTGTATGGCCCCATAACAATGGGCTTTCCAAGTGCGGCTGCCTCCATGGGATCAGAGCCACCCATCGGCACCAAGGTTCGTCCGAGAAAAACGGCATGCGCCAACGAATAGAACTTGCGCAGTTCACCCATGGTGTCCCCGAGGACGACTCCGGCTTGCGTCCAAGTCGGGGCTACGGCGCCGTCGGGGTGTCGGCTTCGCCGGGCGCAGTCGAATCCGGTTCGTTCTATCAGCCTGGCAACCTCCTCGAAGCGCTCGGGCTTGCGAGGCACGATTGCCAGGATCGGTGGTTCGCTGTCATCAAGCTGTGCCGTTCTGTTGCGCTCGCCTTGCCGTACGCGGGGCCAGTCGTGGATGAGGCGGCGATACGCATCTAGTACGATCGCCTCCTCTCCGGGGCCCGTACTGCCGCAAACCCACAGCGGGCGTGCATTGCGTAATCCGAGCGCCCGGGCGAGCTCGTCGGCACCATCCACGCTGCTGCCGACCTGTGCTGTATCCCACTTCAGAGACGACGTCGTCTCGACTCGCGAGGGGTTGGCGCCCAGTTCACGAAACCGCTGCGCGATGGATTCATCTTGTGCTCCAATCCATGCGAGTTTGCCGAACATGGATGAGGCAAGCACTCCGAGCTTACGGAAACAAGCCGCACTGTGCGTGCTCAACCTGCCGTTAATGATCACCACGGGAATCCCGCGCGCACCTGCGAGGCTGACCAGGTTGTACCAGACCTCGAGCTCAACGAGGACGATCATCGACGGTCGCACGCGCCTGAGTACACGAGCGACGACGGGGCTGAAGTCCAGCGGGTAGCGGAAGACTCGATCAGGGCCGTAGAGCTGCACAGCGCGAGCGTAACCGGTATCCGTCGTCGTTGAGAACACGATTTCGCAGTCGGGAAGGCGAGCTTCGAGCGCTTCAACGAGGCGCGGCGTGCAGTTGATCTCGCCAAGAGAGACGGCATGGATCCAAATACGACGCCTTCCTTGATCGAAGCGGGGCGCACCGCCGAACCGCTCCCTCCATCCGTGGCGGTTCTTCCCGACTATCAGCGCCTGGTATAAGGCGATCGGCAGGTATACCACACCGGCGCAAAGATAAAAGAGATCGACCAGGAATCGCATTAATGCCGTATAGTAGCTGTCGCGCAATGGCGCGGCAACGTCGGCGCGACAGCTTCGTGCATCGCCACCTGGAGGCTTCGCAGATGCTGCGGCCCGGGCGCCTCCAATCGGCGCCAACCATACGTGCTGACCAATTCCCAACCCGGTCGGACTCGACGTTTCTCGGGGGTTCGGTCCGGCAATGTTGTGGGGATCACAGCAATCTGGCGCCGGTCTGTCTCCGCCCTCGTCTGCTTAGCCTCCCTACTGCTGCAGTCCGGTCCACCTGATGACAGCCACTCATCCTAAGACTACGGTCGCGCATTGCGACCAGCCGATGACTCGTGGGCACGGATACCTGCAATGAGGTCATCGGTGATGCGCATAGATGCGGCGTCGGCGCGGGGGCGTAGCCCGATCCGAGCCCGGAGCGCGAGCGACGGGTTTCTACATCTCTTGGCGTGGCGGGCGCACTCTCAACGCCCGCTGGCGCTTGGGGCTCGGTTAAGAGGTGCACGTTTGCGCCACGGGCGTACGCCGTTCGGCCGCCACTCCGGACGCCAGCGTCTACGCAGCGTTGGGGTCAGGAGGGATCGTGGCGGGTGCATGGTATCGTCTCGGTTATATGAGGTTCGCAATCGAAGAAGTACGGGCCGAGTTGGTCGGCTGTGTCGGTGAATGCCTGCCGCGCCACGAGTAGCTCCGTATTGGGATCGTAGTACGAAACAGTTCCGCTGAAGCCGCTCGTCTCCACCACGTACAACCACGGTCCGCACGTTCCATCGCCGGTCCACAGGCCGAAGCACGCTTCACCTTGCGCTCGATCGATGGCGGCACTGTGAGTCTCTTCGCCATATACGCCGAGGGGGCAGTTCGGCCAGGTGTCAACGACGTCAACGATCTGCCAGCCGCCGCCGCTGCGGGCAAGATGGTACACGACACACGTCGTTGGACCGCCGCTTTGGTCAACCACGTTCACCGACACGCTCATACTACGTTCATGCTCGCAGATGAACGGCCCAAGTACGATCATAGGTTGCCGTGGGCCTGTCGTGTCGTCGCTAATGTCGAGGAACACGGCGTGCAAGCTGGCCTCCAGGGTCAAGCGTGCTTGCGTCATCGTTGCGTCTCTGACGTTGGCGGCAGCCAGGAAGACCTCACCGGGGTGCTCGAGGTCGGCATAAGCGGCTGCGACAACGGTCGCGACGGCCCCGACATCGGCCTCGTTGCTCGGCCGAGGGGCCAAGGCCCCCGCAGGCCCGCCCACCGGCACGCAGGCACAGCCCAAGCCACACAATGCCAACGTCGCATAGTGGAAACGGTGTACATTACCAGTCGCTGCAGGCAACAAGTTGCCACCTCCAGTTGTCGAACCCGGTGCGAGCTAACGTGAAGCGAGGGTCGTCGGTACCTCTCAGCTCATGTGAGTGTATGGCTACAGTTGGCTGATTATCAACGTCCTCATACAGACGGTTCAGGCGGCGGAGTAGATGCGCGGATTACCAAGACGCGGCGGCCCATCGTGGCAATCGCTGCCCCTCACCCCGAGTTCTATTCCACAAGGGCTACGTTGCGGGCTGTTGCTGCATGAAAGCCCCGTTGGCGTCGATTCCGGCGTCGTACCAGCCTGCACTTGCCTCGCCGCGAAGGTTTTCTGCAAGTCGAGCCCCTCATGAACCTGCGTCACATCTGCTCGTATACGCCCCAGAAGGACCTTAGCAACGTCAGGGCCGAACCCTTGAACAGTCACCCCGTTGCACGTTCAGAGTACCTTGTCTAGTATCCGGTAACCAGCCAGGAGCGGCGCTATGGCGGACAACGTGGTGGTCACGGGTCTCGGAGTGATTTCCCCCATCGGGTGCGACGAACAGTCATTCTGGGAGGCGCTGGTGCAGGGGCGCTCTGGTGCAGCGCCGGTCGATTGCTTGGATACCAGCGATTTGCCGCGGCGCATCGCCTGCCAGGTGAAGGAGCCTGTACAGACAGGGCGAGCGCTTGGGCGTGCATCCCAGCTAGCGGTGGTGGCATCGCGGCAAGCGCTCACATCTGCGAGCCTGGACCTGTCGGCAACGGATGACGCCCGCGTAGCGGTCCTCGTGGGCACCACGATGGGAGAGACCGAGTTCATCGAGGAACGTCTGGGCGCGACGGATGCCGATTGGCTTTCCCCCGAGCACATGAAGCGGATCGTCACGGGGATGCCGGGTTCGATAGCGGGCTCGGTGGCTGCAGATATGGGCGTAGAGGGGCCCGCCGTGGACCTTTACGGTGCCTGCGCTGCAGGTAATCTAGCCATAGCCTCAGCACGTCGCCGCCTGCTCGCGGGCGAATGTGATATCGCCCTTGCCGGAGGAGCGGACGGTTTCAGCCGCCTGGCGTTCATAGGATTCATGCGTCTCCGAGTGATGGCTGCTGAGGTATGCAGACCGTTTGATGAACAGCGTGACGGGCTGCTCGTAGGTGAGGGGGCCGCCATGTTCGTTCTTGAGCGAGAGTCGTCGGCACGGGCCCGGGGAGCACCCCTTCGCGCACGCGTTGCCGGCGCGTCGGTCACCTGCGAGGATTATCACCCGACGCGACCTCATCCCGACGGGGAAGGATTGAGCCGAGCCACAAGAGAGGCTTTGCGCAGCGCCGGAATGGAGGCGACCGACATCGACTACGTGTGCGCCCACGGTACCGGCACTCCCCAGAACGACGCCATCGAGGCGAAGGTCATGCATAACTGCTTTCCCCACGGGGTCAGCTTCAGCTCGATAAAAGCCTTGACCGGGCACACAATGGGGGCGGCAGCGGCGATGGAGGCGGCTTGCTGCGTTCTAAGCCTTCAGCACCAGATGCTTATACCTACGTGGCACCTCAGGAAGGTGCTTCAACCCTGCTCCTTGGATGCTATTCAGCGGGAGCCTCGCTCGACGCGGGTGGTGCGCGTCGTGAATAACTCCGCGGGTTTCGGCGGATATAACAGCAGCGTCATTCTCGTGGCCGCTTAGGACGGGAAAGGGTGCGACGCGGGAGCGGGGCACGGACCTGCGCGTTGAATCCTAGAGAAGTTGAATGCCCGTGCCGAAAACGTTAGCGTACGTGGCAATACCATGGCGTGGCACAGTGTGAACTTATGACGAAACCGGATCATCGTGATGTAGTCGTTACGGGGGTCGGACCTGTCACATCAATAGGCATAGGTCGCGAGGCGTTGTGGGCGTCGCTTGTTGCCGGGCAGGCAAATGTCACCACTCGGGAGCTTCCGCTGGATCTCGGTGTTTTGGTGGGGCTTCCCCTCGCGGGGATGCCACCGCCTCTGGACATTCCCGAGTTGCAGGGCCACAACAAGTTCCTTGCGGCTCAGGAATGTGAGACCTATCGCGACTTGGCCTATACCTTGCTGGCTATCGAGCTTGCTCTGCGTGACGCGGGAATCTCCTTCGAGCGCGACACCAACGCGATCGGGATGGTACAGGCGTTCGAGGCCCCTGGGGTCGAGCACACGGTAAGTCAATTGTTGAACATGATGGCCGGCCCGTTGCCGAAAGACGGGCCGCCGCGGGTCTACGAACACCTCGCGCCATCGTTCTACAGGATGCAGCCCTTTCTCTACGTGCACGTTGTGAGCAAGGCGTTCGGGCTGCACGGGTTCGCCACGAGCGTGCATAATGCCTGCTCGTCCGGGGCCTTTGCGATCGACATTGCCGCCAAGCAGATTCGTTCGGGGCAGTCGGAGGTGGTGATTGTAGTGGGCGGCGAAGCGTTCGACACGGCGGTGCGCATCAT
>JBHHXS010000101.1:0-11081 GCA_046757145.1 Phycisphaerae bacterium
AGGCGGTGCCGTCGTCCAGGGCAGGGTGTTGACACTTACCGAACATGCACACGTCTGCGGTGCACTCGTTTCCATCGTCCGTGCAGGCGAGTCCCTCGTTTATCGGCTGGCCGTCGCATTCGCCCGTTACGGGGTTGCAGACGAAGGTGATGCACTCACCGTCCGGCGGGCAGGTTACGTTGTCGGTGACGCAGGTTCCCGCGATGCACGTGTCGATCGTACACAGGTTGCCATCCGATTCGCAGGAGTTGGTGTCGTCGGGAGTGAAGACGCAGCCCTGCCCGGGATCACACGTGTCGTCGGTGCAGGGGTTAGCGTCGTTGCACTGCAACGGGGGTCCTCCGACGCACATGCCTCCTGAGCAAAGGTCGTCGGTGGTACAGGCGTTGGCATCATCGCACGGATCGGTGTTGTCGACGTGGACACACCCGGTGGCCGGGTCGCACGAATCATCCGTGCAGACGTTGGCGTCGTTGCAATCAAGAGGCGGGCCGCCCACGCAGGCACCGCCCGAGCACACGTCGTCCGTGGTGCACACGTTGCCGTCGGTGCAGGGATCGCTGTTGTTGACGTACACACAGCCCACGGTCGGATCGCACGAATCATCGGTGCAGCCGTTTCCGTCGTCGCAGTTAAGCGGCGGACCGCCTATGCACAGTCCTCCCGAGCAGGTATCGGCCGTAGTGCAGGCGTTGCCGTCGCTGCAGGGGGCGTTGTTGTCGACGTTGACGCACCCGAATGCCGGGTCACAGGAATCGTTGGTGCAGACGTTCCCGTCATTGCAGTCAAGCGGCGGACCGCCGAGACAAACGCCGCCGGAGCACACGTCGTCCGTGGTGCAGGCGTTGCCGTCGCTGCACGGAACGCTGTTGTTGACGTTGACGCACCCGGAGGACGGGTCACACGAATCATCGGTGCAGCCGTTCCCGTCATCGCAGTCGAGGGGCGGGCCGCTCACGCACGCACCGGCAGAGCAGGTGTCGCCCGTGGTGCAGGCATTGCCGTCGTCGCATGGGTCGCTGTTATCGACGTTGAGGCATCCCACCGCTGGGCTGCAGGAGTCGGTCGTGCAGACGTTGGCATCGTCGCAGTCCGGTGGCGGGCCACCGACGCAACTGCCTCCCGAACACGTGTCCAACGTCGTGCACTCGTTTCCGTCGCTGCATGGTGCGACGTTGTCGACATGGACGCATCCGGAGGTGGGATCGCACGAATCGTCGGTGCAGCCGTTGCCGTCATCGCAGTTCAGAGGTGGGCCACCGGTGCAGGCGCCGGCGGCGCATACGTCGTTCGTGGTGCAGGCGTTGCCATCGTCGCACGGATCAGTGTTGTCTGCGTGGGTGCACCCGGACGACGGATCGCACGAATCGATGGTGCAGACGTTGCCGTCGTCGCAGTCGGGCGGCGGCCCGCCGACACACGCTCCTGCGGTGCAGGCGTCGTTAGTCGTACAGGCGTTTCCGTCATCGCACGGAGCGACATTGTTGGCATTGACGCACCCTGACGCAGGATCACAAGAATCGTCGGTGCAGACGTTGGCGTCGTCGCAGTTCGGCGGGGGGCCTCCTACGCATGCACCGCCCGAGCAGGTGTCGTTTGTTGTGCATGCATTGCCATCGTCGCACTGGTCGCTGTTGTTCGTATGGGCGCACCCGGACGCGGGGTTGCAGGAATCGTCGGTGCAGACGTTGGCGTCATCGCAGTTCGGCGGGGGACCTCCTATGCATGCACCGCCAGAGCAGGTGTCGTTTGTTGTGCACGCATTGGCATCATCGCACGGGTCGGCGTTGTTGCTGTTGACGCAGACGCCGCCCACGCAGTCGTCATCGGTGCATGGGTTGCCGTCATCGCACTCGCTGGCGAAATCGCATTCGATGCAGTTGGGGATCGGGGTACCGGCACAGACGCCGTTCAGGCACGCGTCGGCATCAGTGCAGGGATGAGCGTCGTCGCACGGGTCAGGGTTGGCTGTGTGGACGCACCCGACGGCAGGATCGCACGAGTCGTCGGTGCAGACGTTGCCGTCACTGCAGTTGGGGGGCGGCCCGCCGACACACGCGCCTCCGGAGCAGGTGTCGCCTGTGGTGCAGGCGTTACCGTCATTGCACGCGTCGGCGTTGTTTACGTGGACGCACCCGGACGCGGGGTCACAGGAGTCGTCGCTGCAGACGTTGCCATCATCGCAGTTGAGCGGCGGCCCGCCCACACACGCGCCTCCGGAGCAGGTGTCGCCTGTGGTGCAAGCGTTGCCGTCGCTGCACGCAGCCGTGTTGTTCACGTTCGTGCAACCTGTCGCAGGGTCGCAGGAGTCGTCTGTGCAGACGTCGCCATCATCGCAGTTGAGCGGCGGCCCGCCCACGCACGCGCCTCCGGAGCAGGTGTCGCCTGTCGTACACGCATTGGCGTCGTTACAAGGTGCAGCGTTGTTGACGTGCTGGCAGCCCGAAGCCGGATCACATGAATCATCAGTGCAGACGTTCCCATCGTCACAGTCGGGGGGAACTCCCCCGACGCAGGCACCGCCGGCGCAGGCGTCGTTCGTGGTGCAGGCGTTGCCGTCGTCGCATGGGTCAGCGTTGTTGGTGTATACGCAGCCGGAACTCGGGTCGCAGGAGTCGTCGGTGCAGACATTGCCGTCGCTGCAGGTAAGCGGCGCGCCGCCGATGCACACCCCACCTGAACAGGTGTCACCCGTCGTACAGGCGTTCCCGTCGTCACACGGTCCGTTGTTGTTGACGTACACACAACCGGAGGCGGGGTCGCAGGAGTCGTCGGTGCAGACATTCCCATCGTTACAGTCCAGCGGCGGGCCACCCACGCATGCTCCGCCCGAACAGGTATCGCCCGTCGTACAGGCGTTGCTGTCGTCGCATGGAGCAGCATTGTCGGTGTATACGCAGCCGGAACTCGGGTCGCAGGAATCATCCGTGCAGACGTTGGCGTCGTTGCACTCCAACGGCGGGCCACCGACACACAGACCGTTCGAACAGGTGTCGTTGGTGGTGCACGCGTCGCCGTCGCTGCACGGTGCGTTGTTGTCCGTATGGATGCAGCCGGAACCCGGATCGCAGGAATCATCGGTGCATATATCAGCGTCGTCGCAATCCAGAGGTGGTCCGCTGACGCACACGCCGCCCGAACACACGTCGCCGGCTGTGCACGCGCTGCCGTCGCTGCACGGTGCGGTGTGGTTAACGTACTCACACCCCGATGCCGGGTTGCAGGAGTCGTCTGTGCAGACGTTTCCGTCGTTGCAGGTCCGCGGGGTGCCCACGCATGCTCCGCTGCCGTCGCAGGTGTCTCCGGTGGTACACGCGTCACCGTCGTCACACGCCGCACCCGCCGTGATCACCGCGTCACAGAGACCCGTGTCCGCGTTACATACGCCTACATGGCACTGGTCGGTAAGGTAGGAGCAGTCGACCGGAGTTCCCTGGCAGATGTCGTTGACGCAACTGTCGCCGGTGGTGCATGTGTTGCCGTCATCGCACTGGTCAGCCTGAGTGCATGCCGCGAGGATCAGATCCGCGATGGCATTGGCCATGTCCGAAGCGGGATCCGTTGAGTTGAAGGCGGTCCCGCCGGTGCCCGTAGCCATGATATTGGCCAGCGTGATGACGCACGCACTCGATCCGTCCCCTGTTATGGGCGAGACGGTCACGTTGTTTGCCACTGCAACCGCGACGGCGTTGTCAACCGCGTCGCGATCGCTGCCCGGATTGTTGCAGCCGTTACCGCTGGACCCCAGGCACGCGCCCTCGTCGCTTATGGGGACGATGACGCGGATCGCGCCGGCGGACCACGGGTACCGGTCAGCCACGATGGCGGTCGCCGGGCCCCAGTTCTCGTCTTTTTCGCTGCTCGTGTTGCCGCTTAGGTCTCCCGTACAGCCATCCGGATCGCCGGGAACCGCATCGCCTAGAAGGGCGTGCACGGTGTCCGCAGAACTCTGACACGAGAACAGATCACCAGGGTAGTTGGGATGTATCGCCAGGACATGGTCGTTGACCGTGACGCCAAGGATGGCTAAATCGGCAACGACCGAACCTATCGTGCTGCATAGTGCTTCACCTTCGTTCTGCATTGAGCCTGAGGTGTCCATGACGAACACGACGTCGACCGGCGGACAAAGCTGGGGCGTTCCAGGCTGACACCCGTTTACCGGATGGCAGGTCTCCACGCCGTTGCATTCGTTGCCATCGTCGCAGACGAGAGGTGTGCCCGCTTGGCATTGACCGTAGGCATCGCAAGTGTCAGCCCCATTGCAGACGTCGCCGTCGTCGCACGACGTGCCGGGCGGCAGGGGGGTTCCCGCCACGCAGCCGGTCGATGGGTTACACGTCTCTGTTCCGTTGCACGGATTGCCGTCGTCGCAGGTCAGCGGCGTGCCAGGTACGCAACCTTCGGAGGGATCGCAGAGCTCCGTGCCGTTGCACGCGTCGCCGTCGCTGCAATCGGCATCCGTGCTGCACGGGCAATCACAGTCGATGAACTCGACGTAAATGTGACCGCGGGTTTCCCTGATCTTGAACCCATCGATCTCCAGGCCAGCCGGAATCGAGGTGAACTCGTCGAAGGCCACCGTTCCACTGGACGATCCACTGGAAGAGCTGGAAGAATAGCTGCTGGTCTGCGTGAAGGCCGCTTGAATCTCGGAAGTGGTTATCGTGTAGTCGTAGCCGGTTGACCCGGTGCTAGAAAGGAAGATAACGGGCTCGTCCGTCGAGCAGCTCACGGTAACCGAGCTGGTCGAAGTGGAGCCGCCTTGGCCGTCCGATACGCTGACGCGAAAGGCCAGGTCAGTCAAACCCTCCACCTGCGGGGCTAGAAAGCGAGCCGTAGCAGTGGTCGAGTCGAGCAGGATGACGGGAGGACCGGCGATCTGCACCCATTGGAAGGCGAGCTGGTCACCATCGGGGTCGACCGTCCCGGTTGCGTCAAGAAGGACGGGGGTCAACGCCTCCACCGTCTGCGTGGGCCCGGCGCTTGCAAACGGTGGGGAATTGGTGGGGACCTGAGCGTTGACCGTGATCAACGTTGAATCGACCGAGCTGGACGTACCGTCCGATACCTGTACCTGGAACTCGAGTTGTGTCGTCTGGGCGACAATCGGCGATTCGAAGGTGGGTTGCGCCGCGTGGATATCCGAGAGAGTCACCGACGGCCCCGACGTTTGTGCCCAGGTGTACGACAGAGTCGCGCCCGGAGGAGCGACGCCCGACGTGGCATCGAGCGTAACAAGCTCTAAGGGCAGGACCGTTTGATCCTGCCCCGCGTCGGCGCGCAAAGCCGGCCTGTTGTCGTCGCAGGAGAATGCTATGTCCTCAAGCCCCAGCACTATGCAATCCGCAGTAACGGCGTCGTCGAATGTGAAGATGAGCTCTTCGTCTTTATGTCCCCCCCCCGCCTGAAATGCCTTTGCTGCCTGAGCAACTGGCCGTCTTGACTCCCGCCCCTTTAGTGCTCGAGGTGCTGACCGTTCCCGGCAAGCCGCTCGCGTCCGGGTCGGTCGGCGCACTGTCATCGACGCTGGATCTTGCAGTCAAAACGAAGGAAGCTGGAGTCCCGCTACTTGTTTGCGGGCGTAGACTGGCGGTGCACTGGTCGCCTTGGTCATTCTTGCCCAGGTAGACGGGCTCCGTCTCGGGGCATCCCGCGAGAGCTTCACGCAGGCAGGGTGCAAGCGCTGCCGCACCAAACGCTATGATGCCGGTCAAACCGCACACGGTCGTCCCGCTCCTCGAACGACGCATCAGCGACATGGTATCCTTCCCTTCTCTTTTTTCTCTTTCGTTCTGCCGCGTTCCCGGCACTGCCAAGCAGATTGCGAACTCGATAACTCGGTAGCCTCACCCTCGACGAGGCACGCTGCCGTACGCTGCAGACGCTACCGTACCCGATAGTAATACGCACGCCGCACACGCAGCGGCCGGAACGCGCAGCTATCGCGTAAGTTACTGATCGATATAGCCAGCACGCCCGGTGGTCGAGCGCGTTTGCGCGCGGCACTAGACGCTCAGGCCAGAGTCGGCACGGCCTCGGATTGACGCAGAAGCACGGAGCCCACGCGCTCATCGCCGTGTGCCCCGTCGCTCTAGAATGGCCCGTCCATTCTTCCACCTCCGAGCCAAGCCATATTATCAGCCAATATCCTACCGTGTCCCCCAGTGTGATGCAAGGGACAATCAAGGTCTCACTGCGCGCGCACCACGTGTGCAGCGCACTGGTCTACGTCTGCGGCGTGTGGCCCAGGTGTAGCGCGGCTCGTACATCTTGTGTAGTTTTCATTAGAACAGTAGATTATGAACCATGACACCCTTAGCGAATGCGTGCGGTGGCTAACGGTGTCGCACGTCGTGGCGCACACGGCGAGGCATGGACTGGCGCGTCTTGATTGTGATGCGCCGCAGTACGTCTGCCCGATTTAGAGCGCGCGTGCATGCGGACAGGGCGGATGTGTCACGCCGTCGACCGCCTACGTACATCGCTTAGGTCCGCAGAGTGTGCGTTCGATGTGCCCGTCTAATGCAACGCCGCCGGGCGGCGCCGCCGCTGTAACGCCGCTCCGCTTAGCACCTGTTCACTTCGTACTCGTTCACACTCGTGGAACACGACGACTGGAAAGGATCAAGTGACGAGCCGTTACGGATGGGAGCTCTGCTTGACGCCCTGCACCAGCCGGTCTACAAGGCCCAACTTTGTGTACACTATCGCTGGCACCGTGGTCCGCAGGTTATGCGTCGAGCGTTACAATGGGATCATCGCAGCAGGCTCAGCAGCCCGAACTCGCCGCCATGAAGAGAACCATATCGGGCGGCACAGACCTACGCCCCGGCATCCGCGTTTTGGCTGCATCGTCAGTGGGTATACCGACTTTTAGTGCTTGCCGATATGGGAGGTGCTTGTACGGCCAAACCAAGCCAATAAGATTAGGTGGCGAGTGCACGGACACTGTGGCGCACAAAGGCTGCCAGCATGACTGACGACGGGCGATCACCGGAGATGTTTGAGGCGCCGGGGGACAAGCGCGAGCACGACGAGGCAGCGCCGGCGCGGCCGGCCGAGGCCGATCAGCCTGGGGCCGGGGCCGACGGGAGCGCCATGACCGACATTGAGCGTGAGGTTGAAGAGGCGATGGCGTCGATGGACCCCGCGGATCAGGCGGAGCTTTGCGGCGACGTGTCGATCGACCGCCGGGACGACACCGCCGGACACGCGGACGTGCCTGAGCGTGACGGCGCGGGCCCAGCGCGGGGTGCGGTAGAGATGGCGATCGCCGACATGAGCGAGAGGATCTCCCCCGGGGCTGAGTTGACCGGTACCGTGGCCGGTGTGACGAACGATGACGTGTTCCTCGAGTTCGGCGCGAAGTCTCAGGGTGTCATGCCGCGATCACAGTTCGGCAAGAAAGAAACGTTGGAAGTTGGGCGGCGCGTTGACGTGGTGGTGGAGCGCTACGACGCCGCTGCCGGCCTGCTGATAGTCAACCGCAAGGGCTCGCTGGTGCGGGCCACCTGGACCAACCTCACCGTGGGGATGATCACTGAGGGGAGAGTTACCGGCGTCGTGAAGGGTGGGCTGGAGCTGGACCTGAAGGGGATCCGAGCGTTCATGCCGGGGTCCCACGCCGACGTCGCGCCGATGAAGGATATCTCGATTCTGCTTAACGAGACGGTTCTATGTGAAGTCATAGAGCTCGACCGGCGCAACAAGAATGTCCTTCTCAGCCGGCGCAAAGTGCTGGAGCGCCAACAAGCAGAGGCGAGAGAGAAGTTGCGGTCCGAGCTGGCGGTGGGGCAGACGCGCAAGGGCGTGGTCAGGACTATCATGGACTACGGCGCTTTCGTCGACCTTGGTGGGATCGACGGGCTCGCGCACATACGCGACTTGAGTTGGGGCTCGGTGGACAAAGTCAGCGATGTCCTTTCCCCGGGCCAGGAGATCGAGGTGCAGGTGCTCAAGATCGATTCCGCGCTTGGGCGCATTTCGCTGGGTGTAAAGCAATGCCAGCCTGACCCGTGGGCGGATGTCGACGCGAAGTATCCGGTCGGTACGGCCCTTAAAGTACGGATAATCCGCCTGGCCAGCTTCGGTGTGTTCGCGGAGTTGGAACCGGGGGTGGAGGGTTTGATCCCTATCAGTGAGCTGAGCTGGAAGCGCGTCAGCAGGGTCTCCGACGTGGTGTCCCCCGGTGACGTCGTCGATGCGGTGGTGATCAGGGTCGACACACCCAAACATCGCATCGCGTTGAGCGTCAAGCAGGCGCGACCCAATCCGTGGGATCCAGTGCTGGAGTCGTTTGCGGTGCAGTCGGTGGTCAAGGGGACGGTGAGGCGCCTGGCGGATTTCGGCGTATTTGTCGAGCTCGTGCCCGGAGTGGAAGGGTTGATCCACATCTCCGAGTTGTCCGACAAGCGTGTGGCATCGTGCGGGCAGGTGGTGAAGGTGGGAGAGACGGTCGAGGCACGCGTGCTTGGTGTCGACAAGGAGAACCGGCGAATCTCCCTATCCATAAAGGCGGTCAACGCGCCGACAGCATCGGAGGCGACGGCTCCACGTAGGGCCGGGGAACCCGACCACCAGAAACAGAGAAGGCGCAAAAAGCCGCTGCGCGGGGGGCTCGCAAGCCACTTTGACTGGTAGGTGTGGTCGGGGCGGCGCAGCGCCGAGGCGCGCCGGCCCGCGGGCTGGTCACCACGCCGGCGCAGTGTTACATGCGAAATAGGCAATGATGCAAGCGGCGTCCGAGTGATTAGGCGAAATGAAGTTCAGATGGATCGATCGGATCGTCGAACTGTCGCGAGGCGAGCGCATCGTTGCGGTCAAAGCGGTGACTTTGGGGGAAGAGTATCTTGCCGATCATTTCCCGACGTTTCCAGTGTTGCCCGGCGTCCTGATGTTGGAGGCGCTGACGGAGGCTGGGGCTTGGCTGGTGCGGGACGCGCATGATTTCGTCGACACCGTGGTCTTGCTTCGTGAGGCTAGGAACGTAACATTCAAGAGTTTTGTCAAGCCGGGCAATCTGCTGCGTCTGGAGGTCGACTGTTGCAGGCTCGCCCAGGGCGAGAGTGATTTCGTCGGTGTCGGCTATTGTGATCAGGTAGGGGTGGTTAGGGCTGGTTTCAGCCTCGTCCACTTCGGTCCCGAGCGGCACCATCGCTCGTCTGAACGAACAGCGGATCGGTTGGCCGGAGATGCGCGGGCGAGATTCGAGCGACTCCGCTACTAATGTTTTTGAACGCGGCTGACGCAAGCGTGAAGGCGTGTCATTCGGTGGCGGTGTTGACGGGGGTGTTCATGTTGGATGTTGGAGGTCTAAACGGGCATGGCTCCGAGCCACGATGAAGTATTTGCCAAGGTGCAGGATCTATTGAGCGACGCGTTGGGTGTCGATGCTGAGGAGGTTAGGGTCGAGTCGACACTTCAGGGCGATCTTGGAGCGGAGAGCATCGACTTCCTCGATATTGTCTTTCGTCTGGAGAAGGCCTTCTCGATAAAGATTCCGAAAGGTGAGCTGTTTCCGGATGACATTCTGAACAATCCCACCTATGTTGACGACGGTCGCATGACGCCGTCCGGCCTGGAGATGCTAAAGAAGGCGATGCCGCACGCCGACTTTGCTGAGTTTGAACAGGACCCTCGTGTCTCGAAGATGCCGGACCTGTTTACGGTGAAAACGATCGTCAACTACGTCGAGAACAAACTGGCGGCGGCGTAAGGGCGAGCCTACCGCGTCCCGATGGGCCCTCTGAGATCATCATGCGATGGATCTGGATTGACGCGTTCGTCGGTTTCGTCTCTGGTAAGCGCGCGTCGGCGGTGAAGAACATCACCCTGGCGGAGGAGTACCTTCACGATCATTTGCCCGGCTACCCGGTCTACCCGCCCTGCTTGATGATCGAGGGCATGGCGCAGACTGGCGGCATATTGGCCGGGGAGGCGCGGGCGTTCGAGGACAATGTCATCCTAGCCAAGATCAGGCAGGCCAAGTTCTGGGAGTACGCCTATCCCGGGGACCAGTTGCGTTACGACGTGTCGCTGGACAGCATCGATGAGCGTGCCGCGGTCACCAGCGGTAAGGTGTACAAGAACGGCGCACAGATAGGAGTAGTCGATCTGCTCTTCTCGCACATTCGAGCGGACGACGAGTCGCACGGCGCCCCCGGGCACAACTTCGTCTTCACCGATCAATTCATGAGCCTGCTCGCGACGTTTCGCGGAGCACAGGGCGGCGGGAGCGCCGAGGCGAATGCGAGCTGAACGACGAGTTGTAGTCACCGGGGTGGGGGTGGCTACCCCGGTTGGGCTGGGCATCGAGGCAACATGGGAAGCGCTGATTGCGAAAGAGTGTGGGGTTCGCCGCATCAGCAGCTTCGATCCGTCGGGGTTTGCGACGCAGATCGCGGGTGAACTGCCCCCGTTTAAGCTGGGTGATTACATACCGAAGTACTATCGCAAAAGCGCCAAGGTAATGGCCCGCGATATCATGATTGCGGTGGTCTGCTCGTACCACGCGGTCAGGGATGCGGGGCTTGCCACAAAGTGCATCGTAGACCGCGGCGAATGCGCAGGCCCTCCCAACGTGGACAGCACGCGGTTTGGGGCCAATATCGGCGCCGGTCTCATCTGTGCCGACCTCCATGAGTTGGCTGGGGCGCTAAACACCGCAGTGGATGAGGGGGGCTCATTCAGCTTGCAGCGCTGGGGTCTGTCGGGTATGGAGAACCTTACGCCGCTGTGGCTGCTGAAGTTCCTCCCCAACATGCTCGCGTGCCATGTCACTATTGTCCACGACGCCCAGGCACCATCGAATACTATCACATGTGGTGAGGCGTCAAGCCATCTTGCAATAGGCGAGGCCTTGCGGACGATTGCTAGGGGTGCGGCTGATGTATGCATATGCGGCGGGGCGGAGAGCAAGGTGAACCCCATGGCGATTGCCCGGCCGCATCTTTGGGGGCGCCTGAACCATCTCAGCAATGAGCGTCCCGACCAGGGGTGCCGACCGTTCAGCGCGGATAGCGGAGGGGGAGTAACAGGTGAGGGGGGCGGACTGGTAATTCTGGAAGATCTCGAGCACG
>JBHHXS010000102.1:0-10853 GCA_046757145.1 Phycisphaerae bacterium
CATCCACGTCGACGATCTGGTGTTCCGCAACGATCGCGACATCGTAGTCGAGTGCAGCGGATCGCCGGCGGGTCTGGCGATAGCCATGAAGCTGGTGCGCCCCCGGGGCACCATCGTGTTGAAGAGCACATGTGCTGAAGGAGGCGAGCTCAACCTCGCGCCACTGGTGATTAACGAGATTAACGTTATAGGCAGTCGGTGCGGTCCGTTCCCCGAGGCCATAAACGCCCTTGCCAGGCAGGACGTCGATGTACGCTCCATGATCTCCCGTACCTACCCGATAGAACGTGCCATCGAAGCGTTTGAGGAGTCTCGCAACCCGGACAACATCAAGATCCTACTGAGGATCAGCCGCGGATAGCGCTTCATCTCGATAGCCCGGCGCCTTGTCAAAGCTCTCGCGCATGCCGGTTACCCCTATCCCGCCCCTCTTCCTTTGGAAGCGTGAGTTGAATGAGGGAGGAAGTGAGGTGCTCGCTAAGGCAGGCCGGGAAACGGGCCTCGCCGATGCGTGCCACCCGTCACCATCCTGCCTTGACCGCTGCACCGCAGGCGACCAGCACGAGCCCCGCCAGAGCATGGCCATAACGCACGGGTTTCTCGAACGGCGCCCGGGACACGCCGGCACATGACAGGAGGACGATGGTCGTCATGGTTGCAAGCGTTGTCACCCCGAAGAGTGTTGCGACGACCACTACATCGCTCATGCGCCCCTTCGCGGCCGGATACATCAGCAGCGGGATCAAAGGCTCGCACGGGCCGAACAAGAACACGGTGAACAGCACCCAGGGAGTAACGGAATCCGTCTGTTTGGCTGCATCACCGGAAGTGTTGGCTCTCCGCTCCGCCGGGCCGACGTGCACGTGAGCGTGTCCGCCGAAGTGAGCATGTTCGTGGGTGTGCAGAGTACCATCCGCGTGAGCGTGGCGATGTATGTGCGGCCGGTTGCAGATCCCCCGCCGCACGCCCCAGACGAAGTACACAAGCCCGAAGGCCAGCAAAAGCCAGCCGGCGAGTTCGCCACGGTACTGCTCGATCCTTTCCAGCTTCAGCACCGCAACCCCAAAGGTGATGCCGATCACCCCGAGAACCACCGAGCTGAGCACGTGCCCCATGCCGCACAGCAGAGTAACAAATGCCGTCTTCTTGAGTGACCATCCCCTGATGCGAGAAAGGGCGACGAAAGGAAGGTAGTGGTCAGGTCCGAGCAGCGTGTGTACGAAACCAACGGACAACGCCGTTCCGCAAAGCACTGCGAGGTTCCCGTCCATTACGCGTCACTCCGTCCACGGCCCGATAGCACGCACTCGTGGAACGGAAGATCCTATGTCGACCCGGGCGCGCCCACAAGACTGATTCGACATGCGGTGTCACTTGCCCAGGGCTTCGCCGCAGCGAGGGCACTTGAACATGCCGTCGACCTCGTTCGGTGCCACCCATCTGCCCTGGCAATGTTGTGAGTTGCATCGGAGGGCTCGCTGGCCCATCCGATGCTGGCACTTGGGACATACTACCGGGAAGTCGCCAAAGCCCATGTCTCCATGCAGAACAAAGTGGTATCCGCACTGCTCGTGCGCACAAACCACGTGGAAATCCACGGTGGTGGCAAGCGGGCGGGCGTGCGGCTGGAGCGGGGGGGCGATCGCGTTTGCCAACACTAGCGTTACGCCAGCCAAGATCATTGCGGCCACCGCGTAGGAGATGTAGCGGACTGCTGGTGTGCTCCAGATCAACTGTGGCTCCTCGCGCGCCTGCTCGATCCATTCGCTGAAGCGCGCACGCACCACCGGAACCTGCTCGCGAAGGAACAGGAACAATGTGACGATTCTGTCGCGTTCCTCCCGGGCCATCTCGCGTACGCCGAACACTCCGCGTACCTATTGTAGGCGACCGACGTCTCCAGTGCGACAGCCGGTGGTGCGCACGTCCGTACGGCGAAGCGCTTGCGTGTCGATGTTGTCCGCGTCGGTTGCCAGGGTTAGAATGCGGCGCCACGCGGTGTGCGGGCAGGCACGATCCAAGAGTTGACGGGCATGGGGACAGACGCAGATTCCTCGCAGCGTGGCGATCATGACTCCGATGCATCACGTTAATGGTCGACCGAGCGTGCCGGGCCGTCGCCGGGCAGCGTGTCTGGCTGCGATCGTGGCTTGGGGGCCTGCGACGACGCTCGCTCGGGTGGAGCTCAACGTCACGCGCACGGGTTTCCCGACTATCGCCGGAGGTTGTGTTGTTCGGGCCGGCGAGTGGGTGCCCATATTGGCTGATCTGGCTCTGGTCGACCAGGAGAGGGCGTTCGACGGGGTACTGCAGACCGCACAGGTCGACGGCGACGGCGACGAGTACTTTGACAGCGTCGACGTCCACCTGCGCGCGGAAACAGGGGGCACGCAGCGCTTGCATCTGTACGTACCGGCCGGCGCAAGGCGGGGGCAGCTGAGATTCACTCTGGAGCTGCGTAATGCGGTGGGAGAAGCCGTCGAGGTTGTATCAGAAGGTGAGCTTACCTTCCGACCCGAATACGCAGGGCGGCCTCACTGTATCCCAAACGATGACGCGGTACTGCTCCTTGCGCTTTCATCAGGTGTCGTGGGACGCGTGGGTGATCTTGCGGACGCGTCCCACCAGACCGCCGTGTACGCCCGCCCTGTGTACGTAGCCCACCTCAGTCCACGCGAACTACCCGAGCATTGGATCGGCCTCGAGGCGGTCGACTACGTCGTATGGGACGACGCGCGGCCTGACGAGCTCACCACGCGCCAGCTAGGCGCGTTGCTTGAGTGGATTCGCCAGGGTGGGACGTTGCTCATTGCAGCTTCCCGCTCCGCCGATTCAATAAGATTGACCAAAGCGATCAATGCCGTGTTGCCCGTCGATCTCGGCGAAACGGTCGCGGTTGACAACCTGGCGCAGGTGCGCAGCGCTGTAGTGGGCCCCCCTCGTTCGGCGGACGGCGTGCCCATGGCTGCTGACGACTGGCTGGACGTAGGGTTCCCCAACGCCATACCGGTGGTGCGGTGCCTCCTTCGCCCTGAAGCGATCGAAGTCGCCAGGGACGACGTTGTTGATTCAACGGTGATCGCCCGCGCCCGCCTCGGCCGGGGATACATCATCTACTCTGCGGTGGCACTGCGGGACCTCTTCAGTGCTCCCGGGGTTGCCACCGATTTTTTTCGCAACGTGTTTCACTGGAGGCGTGCGGAAGGCGACGGCCAGGCTCCGCCGTTGCCGGTACCGTTGTTTGCGCACGTGATCAGCGCCGTTTCCTTCTCCACGAGCGCAGAAACCTATTTGTTGATTGCGGGAGCATCATCGATCGTCTACGCCCTGCTGGCCACCTTTGGAACATGGGGCTTCCTTCGCCTGCGCGGAGGGCGGCATCACAGTTGGAGTGCGTTCGCGCTTACAGGGCTGACGGCCAGCGCCGTTACCATGGTAGTCGTTAACTGGTTCCAGGGGTTCGGGGATGTGCTTCATCAGATCTCAGTGATCGACGCGGATGCGGACAGCTCCCTAGGCAGAGGCACGGCGTTTTTCGGCCTCAAAACAAGCTCCGACAAGGAGATGGACCTCTGGCTTCCGTCGAGCGCCATTAGTGCCACCGAGCCTGGGCCGACCGAATCCTTCCTACGCCCCCTCCCGGGCGAAGCTCACCGGGGGGGCGCGGGAACAAGCTACGTCGACCCGCAGGAGTATCGCCTGATGCCGGCTAGCGCCGTCGTTGACAATGTGCGCATTCGAGCGACCCTCAAGCAGTTTGAGGCACGCTGGACGGGGCGGTTGGATGGACGCCTCACCGGGCATGTCAACGTCGAGAGGCATCGGATCACCGATGACAGCTACGTGATCAACGCGCTCGGTGTCGATCTGGATCAGTGCTACCTGCTGCATGCCTTGGTCGGCACCGACCAGACCGCAGGCGCGCGCGATCGGCATATCTACGTGTACGACATCGGTTTGATTCCGGGGAACGGGTTAAAGACCAAACTTGCCCCGCGCTGCTACCAGCCAAGAGGCAGCGAGACGCTAAGTGACGTCATGAATCGTTCGACGCTCGCCTACTGGCAGCGGGAAGTGTGGGGTGGAAGATTCAAGGGGGTATTGGCCAACATCGGCTTGGGGCAGAGTCTGGGCTCGGGCGTCTCGCAGGGTAATGAACGCAGCGCGCTGCTGCTGCTCTCAACCATCAGCGATTTCGATCCCGTGAGCGTCAGCAGTCGACTAGGCCAGTTCGGCAGACCGAGAGCTTATTCGCGAGACCTACTGCGTCAGCTCGATCTTCGTGAGCAGTTGCAGCCGGGGTCCGTCATACTGATTGGGTTCGCGAACGACCCCGGACCCATACGCCTCTTTGGGAGACGTGGAGATCATGGGTACCGCCCCATCAAGCCTGACCCACGCAGGTCGTGGACGATGTTCCGAATCCGCGTGCCGACAACGGAAGTACAGGGCGAGCCGGTGGGCGGCGCAACCGAGGGCTCCTGATCCGGGCTTAACGCTTTGATGGTCCAAACAGTCAACCTTACGAAGAAATACGGCAAGTTGGTTGCCCTGAACAACCTGCACCTCACGATTGAAGACGGGGAGTGCTTCGGGTACATCGGGCCCAACGGCGCCGGGAAGACCACGACCATAAAGATCCTCGCCACTCTGCTCAGGCCCACCTGGGGGGAAGCCCGCATATGCGGCCACGTCGTGGGGTATGAGTCACGCAAGATCAGACCGTTGATCGGCTACGTTCCCGATTTCTTCGGAGCCTACGAGGACATGGTTGTCGAGGAGTATCTTTCCTTCTTTGCCAGTGCCTACAATATCACCGGCAAACAGCGAACTCGGGTCGTAGGCGACGTGTTGGAGCTGACCGACCTCGTCTTCAAACGCGACACCATGGTCGACTCGCTCTCGCGGGGCATGCAGCAGAGGCTCAGCCTGGCACGCGTGCTCCTGCACGATCCCAGGGTACTGCTGCTTGATGAACCCGCCAGCGGGCTTGATCCACGGGCACGCATCGAGATTCGCGAGTTGCTCAAAGAACTGAGGAGAATGGGGAAGACCATCATAATCAGCTCCCACATTCTCCACGAACTGGCCGAGCTCTGCACCACCGTGGGGATAATCGAGCAGGGAGAACTGATCTTCCATGGAAAGATCGAGGAGATCCTGCGGCGCGTGAAACGCAGCACCAAGGTCCACGTCCGTGTCACCGAGCAGCAGGATTTGGCAGCGCTGCTGTTGGAACGCACCAGGGGTGTCAAGCGCGTGGAGCAGCGCGGCGGATGCCTTGTCGTGGAGTTGGAAAAGCAAACCCATGATTTTACCTGTCTTACCAAGGTCCTGATCGACAACAACTTCAAAATACGCGAGATCAGGGAAGAGGAGGTAAACCTCGAAACAGCGTTTATGCGCTTGACAAAGGGCGTCGTGCAATGACGAAATGAGCACGGGGCATAGGCAACGAAGCAGCAGGGGCAAGCTCCCGAAGAATATGAACGACGAGCATACCATCCGCCAAGGGAAGTCGAAATGACGCAAGTTCTTGGGAACTTGTGGTCATGGCTCTGGCACCTGTTGCCGGCAAACCCCATCATCGTCAGAGTTGTACAGGGCGCCTCTCGTCGATCCAGGCACCACTGGCTGCGGGTGGGTTATCTCGGGGCCATTCTTGCGGTGGTTCTGTTTTCGCTCGTAGCCACGACGAAGGGTAGAGGCGGGTCGCTGGCGGAACTTGCCAAGGGGGCGTCGCAGACGTTCATGTTGGCGTCCATGACGCAGTTGGCGCTCATGTGCCTGCTGGCACCGGTTTTTACCGCCGGGGCCATCACCCAGGAGCGCGACGCCCAAACCTTCAACATCCTTCTGTCCACCCCGCTGACAAACGCCCAGATAGTCTTCGGCTCCATGATGAGCAGGTTGTATTTCCTTCTGATGCTGCTTCTCGCAGGCTTACCGATCTTCCTGGTCACGATGGTATACGGCGGCGTCACGACGAGGCAGATCCTCGAGAGCTTCGCGCTGTGTGCTTCGACGGCGCTCCTGACCGGCGCCCTGGCTATCTGCATCGCAATGATCCGTGTGGGCACGCACGGCACGATTTTCCTGTTCTATCTGCTTATCGCCGTCTACCTGCTCAGCATCTACTTTCTCGGTCAATGGTCGGCTACCTGGGTCGAAGCATCACCGCCAACGCTAGACGGGACCAGGATGAGCTGGCTTACCCCCGTCCACCCGTTTCTCGCCCTGGATGTGGCGCTCAATCGCGTTCACGCCCCGTCTCTTAGTCGACTCGCGGGGCATTCGCGTGTGGTGCGCTATGCGCTGGCCTATCCGTCCGGTGTGTACGTCGTCTGGACGTCTGCCGCGGCGTTCATGCTGACTGTGCTCAGCATGCTGTTCGTTCGCCGAAACGCGACTTTCGGTGAGTCTCCTTCAGCCTCTGCGCTGGTCAACCGAATTCGGTCAAAGGCGACCGCGGACCAGAGGCGTCCGCCGCGCCACGTCTGGACCAATCCGGTGGCCTGGCGCGAGGCCAGGACGCGGGCGTCGGGCGGAGGCGTCGTAATGCGCCTGCTCATCATTGTCGGCGGGCTTATCGCCGGTTTCATGCTGTTCTTCGCCCACGTCGGCGGAGAGCTCAATGCCGCCGAAGTGCGCGTCTGGCTGGCTGCTCTTATAATCATCCAGTTTGCCAGCGCGCTGATAATAGCAACGAACACCGCCGCTACCTCCATGACAAGGGAGCGCGAGTCGAAGACCATGGATCTGCTCCTGACCACCATGTTGACTAGTAAGTACGTTCTGTGGGGAAAACTCCGGGGCCTCGTCAGTCTCGCGATTCCCCTGCTCACCGGGCCCGTGATCGTCTTGTTCTTCTTTGCCATGTTCGCGCCCACTCGCGGCGCTGCGGTGCCCACGGTGTGGGTGGAAGCCGCCTTCGAGGTGGGGGCACTGACGCTCGTGTACACGGCATGTGCGTGCGTGATTGCCCTGCGGATATCCCTGGTCGCTACGACCAACGTCGCAGCCGTGATGTACAGCGTGGGGCTTCTGATCTTCCTATGCGGGGTCTCCTGGCTGTTAGGCGACACGGCCGTTCGAGTTTCACAGGGAAGCCTTGGCGCGTTTCTCGCCCCGTTTACACCGTTCACCTCCGTCTGGTACCTGGTCAACCCCGGCGCGCTGTTTCACGCCTCGAAGGTCTCGGTCGATACCGCTGCCATAGCCCGGCTTGCGGTTCTGCTGGGCACGTTGGCGGGTGTTAGCCTGTACCTCTTCGTGATCTGGAGCATGTATCGCGGACTCGTGCGCAACTTCGATATGATTGTAAGAAGACAGTCCGGTACGTAGACTCCCGGACTCTGGCAGGGGCCGGTGGTAATATCAGACCGGCCTGGGGCTTTGTGTTTCGTTTGGCCCCCCCTCCTTCCTCTCTGCCAAGGGGGGAGGAAAGGGGGTCGCGCGAGGCGAGTTCTGGGAATCCTCTAGGGGAACTAGTCATGGAACATGCACGATTCACCCGTCGCCTGTGGACGCTGGTCGGTACTGTGTTCGTCGCGGTTATGCCTCTCGGCGGCTGCGGTGAGCCCAGCCTGATGATAACGGTGGTCTCCAGCAAGCGAGCCCTTGCAGAAACCGTGCTGACGCGCGATTCGCCTTTCGCCCTTGACAAAATCGCTATCATCGACGTCAGTGGGATCATTCGCAACTCACCTGAGACGAGTCTGCTGGGAGACGGAGAACATCCGGTAAGCCTCCTTCTCGAGCAGCTTGACAAGGCTCGCCTCGACCGCCGGGTCAAAGCCGTCATCCTCCGAATCAACTCGCCGGGAGGAACCGTAGCGGCAAGCGAGCTCATGTACGACGAGATCACCCATTTCAAGAAGAAAACCGGTAAGCCGGTTGTGGCGGTCATGATGGACGTAGGGGCCAGCGGGGCCTATTACCTCGCCTGCGCGTGCGACGAAATCGTGGCACAACCTTCCACCTTGACCGGAAGCATAGGTGTTGTGATGCAGACCTTCGACCTGACCGGTACGATGAAGCTCGTAGGCGTCAAGGGTGATGCGATAACTTCCGGCGCTCACAAGGACGCGGGATCCCCGCTGCGCGCTATGCGACCGGAGGAACGCGACCTATTTCAGGCCATTGTCAATGAGATGCACGATCGCTTCGTCGCTGTCGTGGCCAACGGACGGGCGGGGCTCGATGAGCGGACCGTGCGTACCCTCGCCGACGGGAGAATCTACACTGCTGACCACGCCCTCAAACTCGGACTCATCGATCGTGTCGCGACCTTGCGGGACGTCATCGCCTCGACGAAGAAACGCGTGGGTTCAAAGAAGGTGCGCGTCGTGACCTATCACAGGCCCCTCGCGTACCGCCCCAATTATTACGCAAGCTTCCCCCCTGGCCGCACCGGGGACATCAACCTGATCAACCTGATCAACCTTGAGCTGCCGCGCTGGCCGGGCACGACTACGCCCCAGTTCATGTACCTCTGGTGCCCCTCGACCGTCGGACTGTAGGGCCTGGGCCTCACTCGCACCAACCCGGACGACCAGGTTCGAAGCGCCGCGAGCGTTGTCATCGAGAATCATCGAGACAGGTGCTGTACGCGATGTAGCCGCCGGGGTTGTTGCCGGTGCGCAAGGCTGCCGCGCTTGCACCTCAACTGCTGAACGACCGCCCGCGACTACGCCGCATATTTCCAAGCGGAGAGCGCAAGCACTCGGTGTATGAACCCCGCGCCTGCACTCGGGTTTCGGAGCCGGGGCCCCCGATCGCCGCGAAGCGCTCCGTAGAGGTTCTCGATACCGCCTGCCGGGCCGCCAAGCCCAGCCCTTGCGAATTCACAGCGCAAAAGGGGCGTTCGCCCTCATCGCGGCCGACGTCCGATTGAAGATGCGGTTCACCGGACGCTTACATCGCGGCTGTGGTACACGAGAACGAGATCCGCGTCTAATCGGGATCGGCGGCAGTCGTGAAGGGGACGGCCGAGGAGACGTCCACCGTCATGACCTTGCCGGTCGATTTATCGACCATGTAGACCTGATCATTCACTGCTATCAACTCCCGATCAGAGCCGAATCGGTTCTTCGTTACTGCGGTGGCTATACAACCAGCGGATGCCAGTGATACCCCCGCGACCGCCACGACCATCTTCAGACGCCTCATAACGTCGCTCCTATGAACGGTAACTCCAACCCCTGACCACAAGCCATATCCTAATCCTATGAGACTGGACACAGTCTATGCATCGGTGGTTAGGGCAAGAAACGGTGAGGTTGCTCACGTGTTGCGGGCGGCCCCGCCGGGCATCTGCTGGCTGGCTGGATGGATGGGTGACATCGTGCGCGCGGTCACGTATGCCCCAAGGGTGTGCCGGGAGCTGCACTGCGACGAGCGAACGACCCCTGCTCCTGCGCTTCGGGCACGGAACCGTAGCACTCAAGCGCGTACTGCTGTTTAGAGTGCTTCCTCGAACTGATGTGCCGGCACGAGGGCTGTCACCCCTTCACGCAGAGGGCCAGGGGTTAGCCCACGCAACTTGCTCACGCGAAGGTGTTTTCGCCATGCACAACCTGCGGCGCAGGAAAACGCAACGTGCTCTAGGCGTTCTCTATCAGCGACCGCTGCTCATCTTCGAGCTCGCGAATCTGCTGCTGCGTCTCTTTCAACTTTTCTTTCAGGTACCCGATCGCCTCCTGGACGCTGTCGAGGAAGGGCCCGGCCGCCCCCCGATCGCGCATGGCGCTGCCAAGAGAAAGCTCGCCTGCTGAAACGCAGATCATCGGCCCAAGCCTTAGAAGCTCAGAATCGATCGGAGACCCGCCGCTAAGGTCCAGCTCGCTGAGGCATCGGCCGAACCGCGCAAGGCCCTCGTCTGCCCGATTAACCGCGCCGCGGGCGGTTTGCCTGGTGATTGCGTTGGTAGCCACCGCTGCGATCAATCCCGGTCCGAAATGCGAAATACGCTTGTTCCGGGCGCGTCCCGCGGCGCGAGTCATGCTGTGCAGACGCTCTCTAAGATGCTCACCGGTCTGGATGGCGGTCCTTAGCTTATGGTGTTCGATCTTCGCGCGGCTCAACTCCTCAGCCACAGCGCTGAGCCTCTCCGCCGCACTCGTGTCCTCCGCCAGTATCAGCTGTTGCTTCTGGTCGCAGAGGCTACGGTAGGTGCCCTCTACGTCGCCGCAGCGCTTGAGCTGCTCTTCGATCTCCTTTACCTCGCCATCCAGCGTCGCAATGACATCCACACACTCGTCGTATGCCCGCTGCAGCTCCGCCTCTTCCTCGCGCTTTTGGGCCAGTCTCCCTTCTCGGCGGCCGAGGACCGATTCCATGACGCTCGCCAACGTCACTGCCTCCAGTTTCTTGATATCGTTGCTTAACTGTTCCAATCGGTATTCAAGCATACGCACGCGCTGCGCCTCGTTCATCAGGTTCTCCTGCATTGATGGCAGCCTCGCCTGCAGCAGCTGCCGCTCAGCGAGCTGCTGCTTCGCCTCTTCAATGCGTGCATCAAGGTCGTCAGGCATGCGTCGTCTCCCGATTGTAGGCACCGTCTACATTTCGGTCGCTGCAGCAAGGCCCTTTACGGCCTGACGCCCCTTTATCGCCTGCCCGACACGCGGTGTTCCAATAACCCGAGAACCATACGCGCCGTGCCCGCTCGTCCATGTCCACTCCCCAGTGTGCGCTATGGTGGGGGGAAGGAGTGTGACCGGCGGCAAACTGCTATCGGACTTGTCCGTCGAATGCTGCACCCGCGTCATTCGGCGGTGCTGGATAGTTCACGGACAGCCAGCGAGAATGAGCCGGCTTCCGCCGTGCGGGCTGCCCATTCAAATCTGGAG
>JBHHXS010000103.1:0-10852 GCA_046757145.1 Phycisphaerae bacterium
CTGCACGACATCGGGAAGATCGCCAAGCTTCACAGCGACAAGGGGCGCCACACGCGAGAACATTCGCGGGGCGACCGCGCCGGCATGCGACACTCCGATTCCGGGCATGCCATCCTCTCCCACGTAGCCGGATTTGAGGCGATTGCGCACGCAGTCCGTCATCAGTACGAGCACGTCGACGGCAGCGGGTATCCCGACCACATGAAAGACGACGAGATACCAATTGCCTCGCGGATTATCGCGATCACAAATGCCTACGACGAAGCGGTGTTCTCCGTGGCCGACCCGTCACACACGAATCGCGAAGCCGGCAGGAAGGTGCTGCTGGACGGAAAAGGCGAGCGCTTTGATCCGGCGCTGGTGGAACTGTTCCTGGAGTACATCGACAAGGAGGTCGAACCCACCTGCAGCGAGAGCGAGGTAGAGCTCCCGCCGGGACACCTTAAGGTCGGAATGGTACTTTCCCGCCCGCTGCGCAACAGCGACGGAGTGCTGCTCCTGAAGGAAGGGGCTGAGCTCACTGCCGAGGTGATAGAACGGATACAAATGGCCAGCAGTATCGACCCCGTGTTGAACGGCGTCTTCGTCAAGTGCGCGCCCGAGACGCCTCCCGAGCCGGACGACGAAGATCCGGAAGCTGCGTCGAAGGAGGAACCTCGACAGTGCGCGCCAGCACCAACAGTCGAAAAGCGCGGGAAGAAAGCACTGATCGTCGACGATGACATGGCAGTCGCCAGTGCATTGAGACGAGAGCTGCGGCGCGCGGGGTGGGACACCGTATGCGCGGACAACGGGCGGGCTGCGCAGAGCCTTCTCGAGGACGAAACCTTCGACCTCCTGCTAATCGACGTAGCCATGCCCGTCATGTCCGGCGACTTGCTGATCGCGCATTTGGAGCAACGTTGGCCCGACCTGCCGTGCGTTGTGATCACCGGACATGCTACGCGCGAGCAATTGGTCAGAATCTCACGCGCCTCTAATCTGGTCAGAATACTGGCCAAACCGTGGGATTCCAAGTTGCTCATTCAAACCGTGAACTCGGCCCTTCAAGGTCGACGCAGGGGTAAAGCGGCCCGCACGGTGTCACCGTAGAGGCCCTCGGCGCCCCGCCTAATCGTTCCCGTTAAGTGAGCCGTGTCACGGCCGTAAGTTGTTGTCGTCGCCGAGCTTGACCAACCTCCTATCCGCGCTGGCGCTGTACCTGGAAAAGACGGTGACCCACCCGGAGGTGCACCAACGCTGCGGCCCGGCGGTTGTGCGCAGGCAGCACGGCGATCACCGCCCCTTCAGGCAGCGTCTGCGGTTCAATCATTACCTCCGCTACAACGGATGTAGTTTTTTCAACGAAGTCAGCCACATCGTTGACGTCGACGTGAAGTTGAACGAACCCGGCGCGGTCGGGCAGCGCGGGCCAAGTGCCGCCGTTGATGCCGCGCTCCGATCCGGTGTCGACCTGCCGGTAGTTCAGCGCTTGTCAGTACCGATGATTGGCGCCAGCGCAGTACCAACGAGCCACAAGCCTGTCCTTACAGTGTACTTTACGGCCGTCTCTCTGTTCGCAGGAGATTCCGTCTTGCGTATGTCGGACGATCACTCCCAACGCGGCCCCTTGTCGAACCGCTGCTTCAAATGCTCAAGAACGCTCGGCCAGGCCTCGGTGAAATACCGATGGACCTGCTCCCATTCTTCGATGTGCTCGGGATGTGCCGTCTTCATTTCATCCCATCCCAGATGCGTCAGCTTGACGCGTGTTTGCTTGGGCCCGAGTTGCTCGAAACGAATCACGACCCACGTCCGGTGCCGGCGGGCGTGGGCGAACTGCGGCGGGGCGCTCCAGGAAAAGGAGATCATCTCCATCGGCAGATAGCTGAGAATGTGGCAACCCTCAGCGCCCCGTTCACCCTTCGGATTGTCTGGAGAAAAGAACAGCTCGAACGGTCCGCCGATCTCAAGACGCACGTTGCTGTTGCGGGCGAAGAACGTTTGCGCGCCCTCATTCGTGGTCCACGCGTGCCAGACGTCCTTCAAGCTCGCATTGACCATAGTCTTGAGATCGATCCGCTGCGCATTATTCGCCGTCCTTCCGTGTACTTCGTGCATGGGATTCTCTCCGGACCTCAGGTTGACGCCGCCACCGAGAAGAGCAGCTCCGGTCAACAGCACAAGCAGGCTGTTCATCGTCCTCTCTCCTTTTGTGTTTTCCAGACACTTCGGTGTTCGGCGAGACGAACCAACCTACCTTGATTCTGCCAGGCGATCGATGTAATCGCGCAGCATGGCCACCGATGCGTCGAACGGTGCAATCGCACGATAAGCTCTGGCCAACATCACGCCCCCTTCCATCACCGTGAGGATAAGTGCCGCAAGACTGTCGCGATTGACATTCGGAGGAAGACGCCCCCCCACGTCCCTCAGACATTTGAGAATCGCCTCGCACGAGTTCTCAAAGCCCAACACGATCTTCTCACGGACTTCCTCTCCTCTCCTCTCCTCTCCTATCCTATCCTCTGCCTTGTGCTATGAACGCCCCGTTTCCCTTTTCAGCCACTGCACCCGCTTGCCGAATACGAGCCCAGCAAGCGGATCGTGCTGGCGGAACCCTTCCGACTCCAACATTTGCCAAAGGAATTCTCGATAATCTTTTCCAGCCAGCCACAGGAATGACACTCCTTCGTGCAGCACGTCTGCATCCCTCATTTGTTCGTACACATGCTCCGCCCACTCACGTCGGCGCGCTTTTCGCGTGTTTCGGAATGTCTCCTCATAGGGCTCCAGTTGCTGCTCAGGATCGACGAGTTCATGCTTTGCCGACAGGATGAACCAGCGATCGGCGTTTTGCTCCGCATAGGTACGCGAGTATCGAAAAAGGGGCGAGACGTACAGATCCTTCGCGGGACATAGTTCCGCTTTCTTCTTCTTCACGCAGCTAACCAGGGCGATCGTCTCGCCTGTGCTCTGCGCGTTCATGGAGGACTTGTCCTGGCGGCACAGCATTCCAACAGGTCAAGAAACATCGGATCATATCCTCCGTCAACATCTCGAACATTCCACAGTCCCGAACGCTGCACTGCTTGGCTGGGGCAGTGATGTCCAAGCCAGTTGTTCGACGGACGATCAGCGTCGTTGCCCGTTTCACTACAGCAGCTGAGAAGAGCAATGGTATTAGTCTCGATGACCCTGCGGATACTTGTCTTGCCAGGTTCGTCATCGGCTTCGACCCAAAGAAACGGCATCGAGGCGATATAGCTGGAGACACCTTCCTCAACGTGAGCTTCCGCCTCTCGAACTGGTCCTTTTGCTGAGGAGCCTTTGCCCCATGTCGAGGGTTTCGGAACTAGGGTCTCGTCGCGGGCGAGAAGTGCCGCCCCAATCCATAACCGGAAGACCGACGCCCGGTGGTTTCCGCGTCCTAGCTCTGTACCTCGGTGCGTTGCGAGCCTCCTCCAGAGAGTTGTCCTAGAACCTGCTGAAACCGCATGAGTCCCGACGTGGACGACTCGCAGCATTTCCTTGTCTGATCGATACTCATCGTCTTCAAAGAAGAAGTACACTCCACGGTTCGGCCAGTGCATCCGCCCGTGGCAGTGCTTGAGCTGCCGCCTGCCGACCTTTGCGCCGAGGCTCGCGAGAACGTCGTAGAAGCGTTTAAGATGGGTGCAGTGTTCAGACGCGGGCATCATCTGTGCGAGTCCGTGGCGCCACCTTCTTTCGGTAGTCTACCCTGGGACTTCGGGGACAGCTAGGTTTTGCCAGTTTCCAGCCTGCAAACGCCGGGCGGGGGCGACGGTCCGAGTGAACTCGGCTATCCTTGTGAGGGGCAGCGTGCACGCTCCCCGGCGATGGAGATTTGGCGGCACCCGCACGGATGGCACCGTCAAGATCCCGGTTGCCCGGACTACTCGGCGGTACACCCAGAGCAGGCGTAGTAGAACTGCTTGCTCTTCCAGATCTCGTTGATCCGGGCGTGCCAGTGCTCGGTGCCCCGCGGCGTCAGCACAACCGCAGTCACCGTTGGCAACGACGATTCGCTGGGCGAACCGAACGGGGCCGATGACACCAACATACGTGTTGTCAACGACACGAATCTCGTGCTCGGGAAGGCGACATCTTCAATACCATTGGCGCGCTCACGGTCGACTTCGGCGGGCTGCGTGCAACTGCCGATGGTGCCAGTGCAGTGTCCGCTCTGGTTACTGCACGCACGGTCGAGATCATCGGCGACACGTACACACCGTCGGTCACATTGGCATGTTCGACCGGTCCGCGCTCTACACGGTGCTCGGCGGAATTCACCAGCGTGTCTGGCACCGCGCGCAGCAATAACGGCTCCGCCATCGTCTCGGAGCGGCGCCCTCGGCACAGTTAGAGATCGATCCGGATGCGGGAACGCTGGGCCGTTCGATCAACTCAAGACGAATAACCTGCGGTGGTACTGACCGGACTAGTGTTCTGAGATCGCACATTATTGTTATTGACAAGAAAATGGAAGTCCTTATAATCTCGTGAACGAAGGTTGTGTCGCCAAATAAGTGAATTTGCACTTTAGGTGCTGTGAGTGAAGTGGCAACACTCACAAGTGTGCCTGTGGTATTTAGGAGAACAATCGTCGATCGCCCTGTGTGGCATGGGGCTAAAGTTCGCGATTGCCGTTGTTGGGCTATCATGGTTGCCGGGTTACCCGTGGCAGAGTTGGCGCTGCAAGGTGCTGACGCCGGCTGGACAACGGGGACCCGATAGGGCTTTCTGACAAACATTGTGGTTACGGAGCGTATCGTGGCCAATGAATTCGTGTTCTGACGTCTTTGGCTCGATGCCGTCTGTAGGCGGGTGTCGCACGAGTCGGCACCGCATGCAGGCACCGCTGTTTGCATGTGCCGGGGGGATGGCGATGGGCGGCAGTTTCCGCCTGAGTATACTGCAGCTGTCCCGACCCGAGCCAACAATCTCCCTATTGATACCTTCGGTCTCCTGGCCTCGGCGAGAGCATCAAGAGCATTGGGGGCTGTAGGGACCAGGTAATCCCGCCCTAGCGCGCGGCGTCGCGAACCAAGTTACATAACGGTGTATCGAGGCTAGCGCCGAGCCGACGTCGCCAAGTGCGCAGAGGTCCGCCTCATTCGTTAGCATCGCGGGCAAGCTTGAGCGTCGACGTTCGCTGCTGAAGTGAGCAACGGATTCCGCCATGTGTACAGTATTTGTAAACGACGTCCTCGCCCAGACCGGAACGGGCGTTCTTTCTGTGGCGCTTGGAGCTGCCTTGGGCGTTCTGGTGGGGTTTCTGTTTGTGCGCTGGCTTGCGCGCACGAGACTCGACGCAGCGCGCGTCGAAGCGGAGCGCAAGATCAGCGAGGCTCAGACCGAAGCTGACGTATTGCACAAAGCCGCCGAGGTCGACGCCCGGGCGGAGTTCTTGAAAGGGCAGGAGCAGCTCCGGGTCGAGGCCCAGGAGATGCGCGCCGAGTTCAAAGAGATAGAGAAGCGGCTGGCTAAGCGAGAAGACAGTCTGGAGGGCAAACTCGACACGCTGGCCACCAAAGAGCGGAATCTAGAACAAGCAAGATCGAAACTCGAGGCCCGCCTCGAGCAGGTGGCTATTAAAGAGAAGCAGACCGCGGCTCTGCTCGCCGAGCGGCGCGAGCAGCTCCTCGGTGTCGCAGGCCTGTCCATGGAAGAGGCAAAACGTGAGCTGTTCGATGAACTTGGCCGAGAACTGGAGCACGAGGTCGCGGAGCGGATTGAGAAGTCGGTAGCCACCGCAAAGGACGAGGCACTTCAGAAATCACGAGAGATCACTCTGACGGCGATTCAACGCTACGCAGGCGAGCACACCTGCGACAGCACGGTCTCGACGGTGGACATCCCGTCGGACGACATGAAGGGGCGCGTCATCGGACGCGAAGGGCGTAACATCCGTGCGTTTGAGAAGGCGACCGGGGTAGATGTGATCGTGGACGACACTCCCGGCGTGGTAGTCGTCAGCGCGTTCGATCCGGTGCGTCGCGAGGTCGCTCGACGCTCGCTCGAGCGTCTTATTCAAGACGGCCGGATCCATCCCGGACGAATAGAGGAACTCGTCGAGCAGGTGCGTCAGGAGCTCGATGAGGAGCTTCTGGAAACCGGGAAAAAGGCATCTCTCGAGGCCAACGTTGGCGGCTTGCACCGCAAGCAGCTTGAGCTGCTGGGGCGACTAAGATACCGCACGAGCTACGGACAAAACGTGCTGCGTCACAGCCTCGAGGTAGCATTTCTGTGTCAGGCAATAGCAGATGAGCTCGCGCTTGACGGCCGGCTCGCCAGGCGCTGTGGATTGCTGCATGACATCGGCAAGGCCATCGACCATAACGCTGAGGGCAGTCATCCGAAGATAGGCGCGGACTTCTGCAAGCGGTTCAGCGAACGCCCGGAGGTGCTCAACGCAATCGAAGGGCACCATGCCGATATCCCATCGACCAGCGCCTATACGCCGATTGTGATGGCAGCGGACGCCATTAGTGCTGCCCGTCCCGGCGGCCGCAGGGAATCACTCGAGCGCTATATCCAACGGCTGCAAGAGCTGGAGGACATCGCGAGACAACCCTCGGGGGTCAAAGAGGCCTTTGCCATACAGGCCGGGCGGGAAATAAGAGTGATCGTGGATGCCAAACGCGTGGACGACGCCACTGCTGCAAAGATATCCTACGACATCGCCCGCCAAATCGAGGAGAACATGACCTACCCTGGTGAGATCCGGGTGACGGTGCTGCGCGAGGTCCGTGCTGTATCGCTCGCACGCTAGCCATCATCTGATAGACTAAGCACGCTTGACCGGACCCGTGGCGGTCTTGGAGCCGTGCCGACAACGCCGTACGGCCGACCACACCTATACCGGTCTTGGCGCAGGCTCCGGGAAAACGCGTAGGGCATGCACGAGCGTGACGTCGACCGCGGGGTGATAAGCGGCGACGGGGCGTCTCGGCACCCCGTTTATTGCGACTGCTGTGCGGCAGGTTCATCATGCAGCTTAGGCTCCTTTGTGTCGGAGATCTCGTAGGCTCCCCCGGCAGGCAGGTTTTGTCCGCGGGGCTGAAGAGCATTATTGCGACACGTGGCATCGACTGCGTCATCGTCAACGCTGAGAACGCCGCCGGCGGCACGGGGCTCACCGCCCCTCTCTACTCGAAGCTTGTCGCGTGCGGGGCCAATCTCATCACGCTCGGCGACCACGTTTACAAACGCCGTGAATGCATTGCACTTTTGGAGAGAGAGAACAACATCGTACGCCCGGCCAACTTGCCGGCACACGCTCCGGGCAAAGAGTACGCGATCTACGAAACTAGCTCAGGACAGCGCATTGCCGTCGTACTGGTACTAGGCCGCCTTTACATGCGGATGCTCGCCGATTGTCCCTTCGCAGCGATCGACCGCGTGCTAGCCACGATTCCCAGCGACGTGCGAGTCGTGGTGGTGGAGATGCACGCCGAAGCCACCAGCGAGAAGATTGCCATGGGGTGGTACCTCGACGGCCGGGTCACCGCGGTCGTAGGAACGCACACTCACGTTCCTACAGCTGATGAGCGCGTTCTGCCCAAGGGAACCGCGTACATCACCGACCTCGGTATGACCGGCCCGTACGATTCCATACTCGGCCGCTTGAAAGAGCGCGTGATGAGCTCAATGATCACCTCGGTGCCGACCCGTTTTGACGTTGCTGTGGACGATGTCCGCCTGTGCGGAGCGATGATCGGGGTAGAGACCACGACCGGGCTGGCGACTTCCATCGAGCGCATTCGTTTCGACCAGCCGCTTGAGGCGCAATCAGGATGAATGCTGCTCGCCGGCGACAGCAGTTGGAGATGCTCTTGCGCGGGTGTGATCGTGTATACACGCCCAGGGAATTGGAGGAGCGTCTAGCCACGGGGAAGCGCCTGCGAGTAAAGCTGGGTATGGATCCTACCGCGCCCGATCTTACCCTCGGGCACACGGTGGTGCTCCGAAAACTCCGTCAGTTCCAGGATCTTGGGCACGAGGGGGTGTTGATCATAGGTGACTACACCGCGATGATCGGCGACCCCACCGGACGGTCGAAGACCAGGCGCGTCCTCTCCGAACAGCAGATTGAGGCGAACGCAGCAACTTACCTCAAGCAAGTGGCGAAACTGCTGGACCTGTCGGACGACAAGCTGCACGTGCGGCGCAACAGCGAATGGCTTGCCCCGATGAGGCTGGCCGACGTGATAAAGCTGATGAGCCGGGTGACTGCTGCCCGCATGTTGGAACGTGACATGTTCGCAAGGAGACAGGAACAGGGTAAGGAGATCTTCCTGCATGAGCTGCTTTATCCGTTGATGCAGGCGTACGACAGCGTCGTAGTCGAGGCCGACGTCGAGCTGGGAGGGACCGATCAGACCTTCAATAATCTGTGTGGGCGGGATCTTCAGCGCTCCGCCGGACAGCCGCCGCAGATCGTCATGGTGACACCGATCCTGGTGGGCACCGACGGCAAGGAGAAGATGAGCAAATCACTCGGGAACTACATTGCCGTCACCGACCCTCCCGGAGAGATGTTCGGGAAGATAATGCGCATACCGGATACGCTTCTCGGCAACTACCTCGAACTACTGACCGATCTGTCGCCGGAAGAGATAGAGAAGCAGACCGATCCAGGCAAGTGCAATCCACGCGACAGTAAGGAGATGCTCGCGCAGACCCTTATTACACAATACCACTCCGCTCAAGCCGCGGCGCAGGCGGCGGAGGAGTTCCGTAGGGTGCACGGAGGGAAAGATAGAGGCCTGCCCGATGACGTTCCCGAGTTCGCCCTGCGCGCGGATCTGCTAGTCGACGGCAAAGTGGGTCCGGTTGACTTGATCATGGCTTGCGGCTTCGAGCGATCGCGGAGCGAGGCGCGGCGCACCATCGCGGAACGCGGCATCCGCTTGAACAGCAGGACCATCGAGGACGCTCACACGCCTATCCCCATCAAGTCCGGCGACATCCTTCAACGAGGGCGCAGACGGTTTGTACGCCTGGTGATCCGATGAGCGCGTTCCATACACGTCCGTTTGGGATTCCCGCCGTCACCGATCCGGAGGCCTACGTGGGGCTGTACGTGTACGATTTCAAGACCCACGTTTCCATCGGGTACACCTATTCAGAGATCGCTTACTTGCGCGAGTCATCCGCTTATCGCGGGGGTAGCGCGTACGAGATCTATCGCGCTACCGAGGGTGGTGGCTTCGAGCTGCGCGGAGCTACGGATCAGCGTCTGAGCGCAAAAGAAGCAATGTGTTTCCTACGCCGCCACCCGGCAAAAGCACGCGGAGACTACGACGCGTTGCGCGACGCCGCCAGCCGCCAGCCGCTACCCTGCCCGGTCGAGATGCGGCTAGCGGTGGCCCGCGTGTTTGATCCGCCGAACATGACCGCTCTTATCTATGCGGCAGCGGCGAGCAATTCGGTATCCGGCTGGCTTGGACGAGTGGGGTTTCACGGTGGGGATCGTGTCGTCGGCGGGGTCGACCTTTGCGCTGAGCTGCTGAGCTCGGAGAATACGCGGATCGACGCGTGTGATCTGCCCACCATGATGAGATACTGCGACAGGTCGGCAGAGGAGGTGTTCCGCACTGTGAATAAGCCGCTTCAACGCTAGCATCGCCTATGTCCCCGTCGCGATCGCTACCCGTCTTAATGCCCGCAATGAGTGATCAGCGATGGTCGTGCCATTCCTGCGGCCACTGCTGTCGCACTCTTGTAATTCACCTTTCCGAGCACGATCGCCTGGAGATCGACCGACAAGCATGGGAGGATCGCCTCGGAAACGTGCCCTATGTTCGTGCAGGGCGTGGGTTTGTGCTGAACAAGCGTCCAGACGGTGCATGCGTGTTTCTTACCGCTGACAATCGCTGCAGAATCCATGCTGAGTACGGGGAACATGCCAAGCCGCTAGCGTGCCGAGTATTCCCCTTTTCCGTAAGACCCGTGGCCGGCGGATGGCAGGCTTCTTTGCGCTTTGATTGTCCGAGCGTGGCAGCGTCGAAGGGAGCGGCTCTCGACGGCGCCCGCGCTTGGCTGAGCGCGCTGGTGGCAAGGCTTGATCATAACCCACCGCTGGACGAGGATGCCGTCGACTTGAAGCGTGGTGTCCGCGCGACCGCAACCGAGCTCAATGCCCTATCCGGTACACTGACGAGTTGGCTTACGAGAGATGACGTACCGATGCTGGACAAGCTTATCGCCTGCGCCAGGATCACTGCTGTGTTGGCCGAGGCCAACCTCGACAAAGTACGTGACGACCGGTTTGCTGAGTTGATCGACCTGCTGTTCGGCTCTGCTCCGACACAGTTTGCCAACGTCCCGTCACGGCCAACCGACAGGCAGCGCGGCATGCTGCGCCAGCTTGTTTTTGCTCATGCTGAGCATGTATCCCTGGCACAATTACGTTCCGGCGTGGGGGGCCGCCTTCGCACGAGGTGCCATCAGTTGGTCAGCGGCCTGCGCTTTCTGCGCGGTCGCGGAGCGGTGCCTCGTCTGCCCGACGTCACGGGCGGCGTTGCCTTCGACGCCGTCGAAGCAGTCGCATCATGCAGCTTAGTGCACACGGGCGTAGAGGACTTGCTCACCCGATACGTCGCGGGACGGTTAAGCAGCGGATCGGCGTTTGGGCACGGTTACTATCGGTGGTCCGTGTTTAATGGACTTACCGCGCTGTGGTTGTCGCTTGCCGCCGCCGGCTGGCTCGCTCGCTATCACGCAGCGAGCGCCAGCAGGAGCTCGATTGAGCTGGGTGATTTCGCGTCGGCCCTGGGCATAGTCGATCGAGCGGCAACCAGGCTGCCGGCGCTGGGTGTCGTATCCGAAACTGTCCGCGCAACGT
>JBHHXS010000104.1:0-10851 GCA_046757145.1 Phycisphaerae bacterium
GCGCAACCAGCGGTGCAGCGTGCATAGAGCGTCACCTGCCGAGCGCTTCCTCCGCTGCCTCTATCTGAGCGAGGATCTCCTCCGCCGGAGGCTCGTCGGCCGCAAGTGCCGCCAGCCATCCGTCACAGGTCGCCAGAGCGGCCGCCAATGCCGCTTTCGCCCCTGCAGGGGCCACATCGGGGAACTCGATGTACCATTCATCGTCGATGACAAGAAAGCGACACCTGGTGCCCATCACCCCGCCTGACAGTTCTGCGTTGGCGCTGTCGTCGTCACCCGCAGTCACGGCCTTGAGGGATATAGCGGGCCCGGCCGAAGCGCGAAGAGCCGAAAGCACCCTGCCTACGTCATCAGCCCGCTCCGGGAGTTTCGCCTCGAGGGCGGCTGCAAGCTCCGGGATCTTGTCAGCAAGCGCGAAGGCTGCCTCAACCACGGGCCTTAGTGTCTCCTGCTGCGCCTCGATGTAATAGCCCAGCACGCCTTCGAGATCACGTTCCTCGGCCAACGAATTGTAGCCCGCAACCAGCTCGCGAATCTCCTGCTCGACCTCCTCCGCGAGTGGAGCCTCTGCGCTTAGATCCTCGTCGTCCTCTCCCCTGTCTAGCTCGGGGTCGGGCGGGGCCTGCGTCGGATCGCGGAAGGGGTACCAGTCGGCAGTACCAACTTGTGCACTCGTCAGAACGTATTTTGGAGGCGGTACCGGCAACAACACGGTCTCCCCGTCGCCAAGGTCGCGATAGTCAGAGCGCGGGGGCTGCGACTGGCGGCAGAAGACGCTCGAGACCGCGATCAGCCCAAGGACAAGCGCGCTGCGCCACACGCTACGGCAGTCACGAAGCGCTGATCCGTACTGTCTAATGGATCGAGCTTCCATGGCGCACAGCGTATCGCCCTAGAAAGCTGTGGTCAACGGCAGGTATGCGCACACCGCGCCCCTCTAAGACGACGCGCTCGTTCAGCAGGGCAGGCTGCCGCCGGTGCGTGACAGTTTAGGCGGCGTCGCCCAGGGTCTCCTGGCGATCGTGGTCTGGGATCCGAGCCCCAAGCGCCAGCGCGGGGTACGTGCGAGAGCACTCAACCACGTGGATTCGGAACGACCCGGGCTCGCAGGCGTCATGATGATGTACCCGTCGCTCGCGCTGCTGGCTCGGATCGCGCCCCGCCGATTGTGTCACGGACCCTGAGGCCCCGTGTCGCATGCTGAGTGCTTGTCCTACCTTCGAAAGGGACTGACAATAGCGGTCCCATGGCGAGAACGAAGATCAGAATCAAGGACCTTGCCGCCGAGTTCGGGGTGACCTCGCGGCAGGTTATCGATCGCTGTCGAGCGGAGGGGCTCTCCGTTCAGAACAGCATCAGCAGGCTACCGCGGGACCAAGAGCGCCTCGTACGCTCATGGTTCGGGCACTTGGGCACTGACGAGGCAGGCGACGATGTCATCCGCGACACGGGTCAGGCATAACGTCCTGATCAGTCCGCGCTAAGTGCCATCCGTGCGCTTCCAACTGAAAGGCTTGTCACGAGGGCGACTGCGCCACGACGAGCAGGCTGTGCTCAGCTCTGAGCGTGTTGAGAGCATTGCGCAGTTTGTTGAATGCCTGCGGCATAATCGTCTCGGTGGTTATAGCCACACTCCGGCGGAATCGCACCCGGCGCCCATCGAGCTCGACCGTCTGCGACACCCTGCCCCAGGGGCCCTCCACCACGCCGATCCCAGCTGGGGCTATTGCTACGCTCCAGTCCTCCGGGAGCTCGATAACGATGTCGATCTGCTCGTTCAACCGCGAGGACACATTGACTGCTGTTCTGCGGCTGGACTGATTAAGAGGTAGTGGGACGTACGCAAGGAACGTGGGCCCGTCACCCAGCTTGAGAACATAGCGGTCGCCATAGTGTCTAAGTGTCGACTCGGTTGCTACCTCGGCGGTGGCTCGAAACACTTCGTCTGAAAGAGTGACGATCGAGTTACTGGGCACATCGACGGCGGAAAGGACGGAATTGACCATCTTGGTCACCAGCTTCTTTTGTGCCTCTGCGGTATCGAGCTTGTCGGGGTCGAAAAACGGGCCGGTCATGCGCAACCTGAGCTCTCCCGTCGCCTTCCCCTCGGAGCTTATAGCAATCTTTCCCGCAATGCTCAGTTCGCCCGGCTGGCGCTCCCCACGGGCATAAACCCGCGTCTGGTTCAGCGTGCCGGCGTCGTCAAGGCTCAAGAGCCAGTGTCGTCCCCACTGCCCGGGGTTCCTAAAGACACCGTGTTGAGGATGCATATGGATCGGCGCGCCCCCCGGCACCTCGGCCGAGACCACCACACCGGCGAATGCGGATTCGGTGGGAACCGTATCATCCCACAGATCTCTGTCGACGCCCACGGATAGGGATGTGTCAATCCCCAAGGACCGCAGAGCGGCTGCATAGACCGCTGCTGCCTCGAGCGGGTTGCCATACCCGGATTGAAAGGTATCCCCGGCCAATCGGCAGCGCAGTGAGCGCAGAGTCTTGGGTGACGAGATGACGTTGAACGAATCGTGAAGCTTCTTAGCCAGCTTCTGTATCTGCTCGGCGACGCCTACCGCGTCCTTGGTAGCGTCTACAGCGAACTTGTTGATGCGTTCATCCGGCCTGGCGGCTTTGTCCGCGCGATCCAAGAAGGCTTCCACCCAGCGTTCGACACCCCCGCAGGTGGTAAAGCGAAGCCTCGCGCAACGCCGCTGCCACGACAACGACTGGGGTTCATCGGGCGCGCCGGGGAGGCTCTTGAAAGTCCATTGGTACGACTGCATTCCATCCCGCGAGTCCTCCGGCAACGCTTCGATCGCGTCATCAGCACGGTCGAGCTTGTAGGACAGCCTCGCAGATTGCGGAACGGTCACCGTGATCACGCGCGCCACAACCGGATAGTCGTCGTCGAGGCGGATGTCGCCCCACATCCACGGCGACGCCTCGGGCGGGGTGACGACTTCGTAATCCAGCTCCAGAACGGCATCGTTCTCTATCCCGCTGAAACTTATGATCTTGTCCTGCCAATCCGCATACTCAGGCCAACCGGCGACGTCGTCGGGGCCGGCAACGTTGAACGAGTAGTCAGGCACGGGCAGAATCGTCCCATCCGGCAGAATCGTTCGAGCCGTATGGATTATCAGCTCATCACTGCCATTGACGAACGCAACGCGCGGGTCGCCGTATCGACGCACCGGTCGTCGCGTGAACAGTTTCAGCCACTTGTGGTCGCGACGCCGAACCGTCCCGTCCTTCTCAAGCGTCCAGCTCTGTTCCCACCGAAGTATCGCGGCGTCCTCGTCAGGAAACTGCGCGCGCCCGAGGCTCAGGTCAGCCGTGCGGGCGGCGGTGGATTGGGCAAAGGCGGTATTAGTCCGGCAACTGACAACCGCCGGCATGGCGACAACCGCAAGGAGTACTGATCCCAGCGAACCTGTGCACCGTCGTAACGTGCTACCGCTCATTCTGTCTCACCTTTGCTCATTGCTGGCGGCTGGCTGGCACGCTACGCAGCGCGGGCTCCGTTGCCAGTTTGGCGGCGTCGACATCGGGCGCACCCACCGCACAGACTATCCACTCGTCGCTCAACTGGTGCATGGCATCTACGGCCTGTTTGTACCCGGCGTACTCTTCCGCAGGGATTACACCCTTTTTAAGTGCGAATTCGAAGCGGTAGGTTAGCGAATCATCGCCTGGCTCAGCCTCGAACGTCACCGACGCCGACGGGGTATCAATGGTGCGGGCCTGCGGCACCTGCTCGACTTTCCAGCCCTCGGGCAGCTCTAGAGTCTCTTCATAACGAACCAGCCGGGTAGCCCAAAAACGCATCGCATATCGGCGCTCAGGCTTGTCGGCTGAATCCATGAACGCCGCCCGGAAGAAGCCGTTAAGCGGATGCGACATGAGCGGCAGGCGGAACATCCGCACGCCGTCGCCTCCAGCCGCGTACGCCTCCGCCGAGACCGTCAGGTTGACGTATCCGTCTTGTGAGTAGTCATAGGGGTCGATATGGTCCAGCTCCTCGAGACGGGCGTTAGGTGCGATGTTCATAGCACGTTCAAATCGCGCTACCCTCTCGGATTCTGTGAAGCTGTTGATGGTTCTACGCAGTCGGTTCCCAGCCGCCCCGTGCAGCTTCATTCTGATGTGCGTTTTCAGCGTGCCGTCATCGCTGATCTTCGCGGCGCTGCGAACGAAGCGCATGTTGTACTCCGGCTCGTAATGCGGGGACAACGTCAGCTCACATCCCTCAGGCGTCCCGTAGATCAGTCCCTGAAGGTCCTCGAAGCTTGACCAGAGGCCGCGGGTAAGTGGAACCCAAGTCGGGTCGAGTATGCGGAAGCCTCCATCAGACGTGCGCATGACGGTGACGGTGTGGTTGAACTGGTCCGCCGGGATGTCCTCGACGCGCGCTCCCGCCATGGTCAGCGCCGGGTACGCCTCATATCCGAGCACGCGCAACATGGTGACCAGAATGCCGGCCTTATCCTTACACACCCCGCCACGGTCGCGGAAAGTGTTGGCACTGTTGTGCAGCGTGTAACCCTCGCATGCTCCGCCCTGTTTCGTGCCGTAATAACGTACGTTGTCGGCAGCCCAATGCGTGCAGGCGGCAATCTTCTCCTCCTCAGTGGTCAGTCCAGCGGTGATCTCAGCCACCTTCGCGCGGATGGCCTCGTCCGCTTCGAACTGCGGCTCGTTCACCTTGTGGAACCACCGGGATTTCTCCTTCCAACTGGCGAGTGTGGCCATAACCAACTTGGGCACGCAGTCATCGAGGGCGACCATGTGCGGCTCGCGCTTGACGGCAGGGACGTTCTTCGCCGACCATGTATAAACATGGTAGTCGCCGTCGAACCACATCGATGACTTCAACTCTCCGTTGTATACCTCGTATTGGACGGGCATGTCCTTGGGCATGTGAACGGAGTACCTCTTCTCGATAATCGGACGATCCCCTTGGAAGAGCGTCACCTCGTACCAGTGTCCGGGCATCGGGGGAACCAGCGGATCGCCTTCCGAGGCTCCACCCGCACCTGCCCCACCGGACGAGGCTGAGAGGTAGGCGATGTTGAAGCCGATCTTCTTCGTGCGAATCTCGACCGCATCTCCTATGTCAACGCGCGGGATGGACAACACGTACTGCTGATTGCCCCAGTAAATCCAATGCTGCGGCGCGGGTTGCGTAAGCAACGCTGAGAGGTCCACGTCTTCCGTGGCACCGCCCTTGCGGTGGATGCGAACGCCTGTGACCGTCACCCGGTACGTATCGGGGTCGAACTCCCACGTCAGGACCGCGTTGGACTTGACGCCCTTGTCGGTGAGGATTTTGACGACCCGGCAGCTTTCGGTGGTGGCCAATCCGCTCTTGGCCACATAAACGTCAGCCTCGTCCAGGACGTCGACCACGTCGGCATCCTCGTAGTCCTTGGACTCCCCCGCGGAGGCGATCATCTCCTTGATCCGCTCGCCCGTGGCAGGGCGCGGGGGGCCGGCCTGTACCTGTGTGACAACCAATGCGGCAAACGCGCAGGCGATCGCACATTCCCTACATGTAATTCTCATCATGGCACTGAACCCCTTATTCTTTCACCGCCGGGAATCACGAACTACGAATCCGAGGCATCCGGAGCGCGCAGCTAAAGTGTAACGCAGCGTGCGGCTTGCATCCACCCTATTTGAGGCTGGACCCGGCCACACGCGGCTGCTAGCGGCCTCCTGCCAGGTGACCTTCCCCCCGCTGGAAGTCGGTGCCCTCCGAGCCGTCAGATTCCGGCGTGCGGACCCGCTACAGGAGCGCCGTACGGCGCTCGCCGATCGCCCGACGGTTGTCCGTCCCCTGCTGCGATTTGGCCGCGGGGTTTCGGTTCGGCACCGCGCCGGCTATTGCAATACTGTCGCTGATGAGTAAAAACACACCAGGCGTGCCGATCATACACGCGAAGTGCACGAACCTGAGACAGTAGATTGATCGGCTGTCGTTTGGCAATGAGTACACGCGGGAAGTGCGTAGCGCGCCGCTAGCTCAATTGGACAGAGCATCGGTCTACGGAACCGAAGGTTAGTGGTTCGAGTCCACTGCGGCGTAGTCCTTAAACGCTATACCTTTCGCCGCATTCCTGTTCCCCGTCCCGCGAAGACGACCGCATCTGATACAGGCAGGCAGTCTTTGGTCAGTCCGATCGGCTTCGGCAACTCCACGCAGCAGGGTGTCCTGTCCTGCCCGGGCTTTCGCAACGACGGCACATCAATACGGAGGCCGGCGACTTGCCGCTCACAGCGGCTCAGGTAGTAACGAGAGTTGCGCAACGCGATGGCAGGGTCACGGGCAGTCGCCAGGGTCCAGTTGCTCCGGAACCTCGGCATAGGCTGTGCCCGCAAAGCCGAACAGCACGCGCTGGACGTCCGCCACATTGATAATAGAGTTCGGCGCGCTTCCCAAGCCCAGGCCATGCACGTCAACCCATGTGAAATGAGCGCTGGGCGTTGAGTCGCCCTGAATCGTAAGCTGAACGGCCTGTACGTCGGTTATGTTGACGACTCCCTGCGCCGGAGTGAATCCAGCAAGGGGGGGAAGGGCTCCCGTTCCCGCGCCGACGACATCGCCGAAATGCAGGGCGCCCGGTTTGCGCGTCGTACCAAGCACCAGCCGATCAGAGAAGACAAGTCCATCAGCCGTTAGGCGCACATCATAGGTTGCCACGGGCACGATCTCGCAATCACCGATATGCAACGGGTCCTCGGTCCAGACGCGGTAGGTGGGAGCGCTTTCCACGCGGGCGACAAACTCTCCCGTGCACGGCGCGCCGTTGGGCACGCCGTCTTCATCCATACAACTAGCGTCCCAGGGAACGCCCACCCAGCCGGTATGGCCTGTGTGCGGATGCTCGGTGCATGGAGCGGTCCCCATAGGACAATCCCCGTCTACTCTGCAGGTGAGCGCAGGCATACTGCTGCAGCGTTTCATCGAAGCCAGTTCTACACGGATAGCTACGGGGACGGGTGCGGCTACCGTCGGATCGATCGATATATACCTGCTCTTGGGCACGTTGTGAGGCGGCGCAGCCTGAAGAGGGGGCGGAAGGCATTCGTCCGGCACGCCGTTGCCGTCGCTGTCCGCTGATGTCCCAGCAGCAAGATCGCACCCGTCAGGGAGCCCGTTTGCGTTGCAGTCGTCACAGGAGGGCATGGCCGGTGGGCAGTCGGCGATCTCGACCCCATTGCACAGGCCGTCAAAGTCACAATCCTGCTCGAGAACGGCTGTCTCACATGCGTCCGGCGTCCCGTCACCGTCGCAATCCGGATCGCATTGGTCCGGAACACCATTCCCGTCGCAGTCGGAGCTCGTCCCCGATGAGAGGTCGCAATCGTCGGGCACACCGTTGGTATCGCAGTCCCGCTCACATTCATCGGGGATCCCGTTGGCGTTGCAATCCAGGCTCGCCCCAGTCGTTATGTCCATCAGGTCGTCGATGTTGTTGTCGTTGCAGTCGGCATGCAGCGCTGCGAACGTGTCTATGATGCCGTACCCGAGCACGTAATCGGGATCAAAAGTGCCGTTGGCCACGAAGTAGTCCGCGGTGTCGAACAGTGCCTGGCGCATCTTCTGCACGGTCCAATTCGGGAAGGCGTCAACCAAACACGCCACGGCACCAGCGACAAGTGGGGCGGATAGTGATGTGCCGCTCACGCCGGTGTAGTCGGTGTCACTGAACGCGGTCACTGTGCGCGTGTCGATACCGCGGGCCAGCACCTCCGGCTTGACGCGCCCGTCCGCGGTGGGCCCGTCCGAACTGAAGGAAGCAATGGCACCGATACTGTCGACCGCGCCGACGGCTATCACCTCAAAGGCGTCCGCCGGGGCACCCAGGCTTGACGTCGATGGATCGGCATCATGGCCGCGGTTACTAGCCGCGTTGCAGCAGTGCACACCGTTAGCAGTCGCCACGTTCACGCCTATGGTGGTTATCGCCGTCAGCCCGTCGAGATCCGCCTGCGTGTAGGAATCGTTGGGGTCATCGAAGGTCAGATAGGAAAGCGACGCGGTGGCCATGTCACCGCCGTGGGCTTCGATGAACTCCAGCCCAGCGACGTAGTTGTCCTCTTCACCTGAGTATTCCGCAGTCACATCCTCCGTCTTGCACAGGATGAAGGAGGCGTCGTACGCCCCTCCAACCAGCGTTCCAGGGTTGTACGCACCGAGTGTTCCCAGGATGTACGTCCCGTGTGCGTGCTGACCGCCCGGGTCACCGGGTTGAAAGCTCGTGTCGGGGTCATTGTCCACAAAGTCCCATTCCGCCAGCACCCGCACCGGGTGGGTGGGATGGTTGAAGGCCTCATGGGTGCGCTGGAAACCCGTGTCGAGGATGCCGATGACCACGTTGCTCCCGGTGAATCCCAGGCTGTGCACTGCAACCAAGTTGATCTGCGTGAGCTGCTCCAAGCTTTGGCCGTAGAATCCCCCCTGGGCGGGTAGGTCGCCCCCCGTAGACGGGCTCGTCTCATCCGCCTGCGTGTTTGCACCGGCTGGCGGGAGGCGTCGTCGGGCTCTTTTCACGGGCTGGATGATCTTCACGAAGGGGAGCTGCGCGATGCGGCGTATCTGGGCCGCCGTCGCTTGTACGCTGACCCCGTTGATCCACCGGCTGGCAACGTGGACACTTGCTCCCGAGGCCTGCACCTGCGCGATGTAGTCTTGGAGAACGGGCAGATCATGTTCATCGAACAGACCGGCCCAGGACCGGCGCTTCATCCGCCGCTCAATCGCCCGTTGATTGTAGGTCGCCGCGATATCGGTCAGGACCCGACGGTACGCGCCGACCGTATCAATCCCCTTGTCGCTGAACAGCACCCATGCCTTGAGCGAAGCGTCGGCATCTGATTTAGCCAAACGCCGGGCAAGAAGGCGGTGGACCTTGCCTGTGGAAGCAGTGGCTGATGCTCCTGCTGACCCCGAATCATCGAAGATGCTCCGGTACGGCGCCGTCGTCGCCGGGCGCACCGTACCGTCCGCAGGTGTGGGCTGCCGTGCCTCGAGGTCGGCAACCGGCACCAGGGTGGCCCAAGCAGCGACTGCAAACAAACTTCTGAGTTGATGGAACATCGCTTCCTCCCAGCGGAATCCTCGCTCGCGTTATAAGACGTGTATTATAAGGGATAAGGCGTGCAGATTCAATGTGGCGTACGACACAAACGCTTCCAGCGTAGCGATTTCAACGCCCCAAAGTCCTCTACGTCGTGACGCGGCAATCGAAGCACAGACGGGCCAGGCGGTACGCAGGGGGTGATCGGTAAGTAAGGGAGGGTGATGCAAGCCGGGCGAGTGTGGGACCACCCGGCTTGCATCGTGTATGCCGGTGCGTCAAACCGGCGTTAGTGGCTCAGCAACCGCACGCTCTACCCATACGAAACGTGTCAAGCGCCTTCGCGGTTTTTCTCAGGTTCACATAGTGGCGTATCGGGCTCATCCGCAGTGCAATACTACCGCTGGACAATGCGAAGCCGAAAACGCCTGGCGCTGCAAACGAGCTGCGTGGGGGTCCGCGTCGGCTTTACCGGGCGCCCCCTTCGCCTCGCCGTTCGCTTACTACGCCGTATTATATACCCTTAGACGCAATATGTACTCCCGTCCTGTAACATATTTGTGTCAAAGCTTGTCAGGGGCCTCCAGCGCACGCACACGCAGCGCTGAATCTCGGTTTCGGGAACACTCCAGCCCGATGTACCATTGCGAGTGAAACAAGGCGTGGCAAAGTTGCTTGCCGTGAATCCCCGCTCCGGACCACGAGAAAGCTACCGCCTGGCCATCCCACCCGTCGCATGACAAACGACGGTACTTACTATATTTATCGTTCGTTACGGCACAAACTTGTAGCCAATACTATGTACGGTAACGATGTGGCGTGGGTTCTTAGGATCGGGTTCAATCTTGCGGCGTAGGCTGACGATGTGGTTGTCCACCGTGCGCGTGACGGGGAAGCCCTCAAGTCCCCATATGACGTCAAGCAGCCTGTTGCGTTCGACGGCCTGCTCGGCGCTTTCCACTAGCATCTTGAGAATCTGCAGCTCGAAGTGGCCGAGATTATAGGTGTCGTCACCACGCTCCACCCTTCCCTTGACGAGATCAACGGTCGCTTCCCCTATGCGTAGAACTCTAGACAGCCCTTTGCCCGCGTCAGTTCGACGCAACGCTGCCCTTATACGCGCAAGAACCTCGCGCATGCTGAACGGCTTGCCAATGTAGTCATCAGCGCCGACTTCAAGCCCACGGACGACGTCGATCTCCTGCGTTTTGGCTGTAAGCATCAGGATCGGGATCGTCAGGCCACGCTGGCGGATCTGGCTGCACACTTCAAGTCCGTCGGCCTTGGGCATCATCACGTCCAGGAGAACGAGATCTGGGTTGTGTTCGGCGACTGCGTGGAGGGCGGCCTCTCCATCTCCCACCACGACGACTTCGTACCCTTCCAGTTCGAGGTTGTCGCGCAATCCGGTCGCCATGGCGGCCTCGTCTTCAGCGATCAGAATCCTGGCCATCTGGTGCTCTCCGTCCGTTCCCGAAGTCCGCTGCGTTACCCCTGTGGCGATTGTCCGTGCGACTCGCGTGGGACGGGGGGATTAGCCTCCGAGGCACGCTGTCCCGCTTCCGGTAAGAATACTCGAAACGCACTGCCTTTGACCAGCCGTGATTCGACGGCAAGCGAGCCGTTGTGCGCCTCAACGATGTGCCTGACCAACGCCAGACCAAGTCCAGCCCCGCCTTTCCGCCGTACGCGTTCATCGTCGGCTCTAAAGAACCCGTCTGCCAGGTGCGCGCGATCCTCGGGCCTGATGCCGATGCCACGGTCGTGC